>PPEA01000242.1 GCA_002967005.1 Mycobacterium talmoniae | reverse complement strand
CGCTGCACGCCGCGCATCTTGGCCCCCGCCGGCAGCGGCCCCTTGGGCATCCCCGCCATCCCGGTCCGCGACCCCAGCGCGGCCAGCCGCGACTCCAGCGAGTCCAGCTGCTTGACGGTGATATTGGCCGGCAGCTTGCTCAGGTGGCGCTCCAGCTTGGCCAGCGGGACCTCGCCGTCGCCGTTGCCGACGATCACGTCGTAGATCGGGACGTCACCGACCAGCCGGGCGGTGCGTTTCTTCTCCTGCGCCAGCAGTGGCTTGACCCGCGACGGCGACCCCTCGGCGACGAAGATCACACCCGGACGCCCGATCACCCGGTGCACGGCGTCGAAGTGCCCGGTCCCGGCCACCCCCGGGGTGACCCGCCACTTGCCGCGCAGGTTGTCCAGCACCGAGGCCGCCGCGCCGGCCTGGCCCTCGGCTTTGCGGTAGACCGACCGCTGGGCGCGGCGCCCGAAGATGATGAACGCCACCAGCAGGCCCAGCACCACCCCGAGCGGGATCATCAGGAGCATCGTCGGCCCGCCGGCCGGCACCCCCAGCGCCACCGACCCGGCCACGATCAGCACGAACGCGCCGATCATGTACGGCAGCAGCCGCTTGTCCTCCTTGCGCTGCACGTTAAACGCCTGCCACAGCTGGGTGCGGCGCTCCTTGGCGGCCGCCTTGCGGGCGGCCTTCGCCTCGGCTCGGGCGGCCTTGTTCTCGGCCGTGCTGCGGGGTTTCGCCATAGCTCCCAAGGATAGGAGAACCGCGGTCAGCGCGGGGTCGCGGCCTGTCGGTGCTCGATGGCCTGGGCGTAGAGCCGCCCGGCCCGGTACGACGAGCGCACCAGCGGTCCCGACATCACCCCGGCGAAGCCCAGCCCCTCGGCGTAGCCGGCGTGCTCGACGAACTCCTCGGGTTGGACCCAGCGCTCGACCGGGTGGTGGCGCACCGAGGGCCGCAGGTACTGGGTGATGGTGACCAGCTCGCAGCCGGCGTCGTGCAGCTCGGCTAAAGCGGCACGCACCTCGTCGGGGGTTTCGCCCAGCCCCAGGATGAGGTTGCTCTTGGTGACCAGGCCGGCGTCGCGGGCCGCGGTCAACACGTCCAGGCTGCGCTGATACCGGAAGCCGGGCCGGATCCGCTTGAAGATGCGCGGCACGGTTTCGACGTTGTGCGCCAACACTTCCGGCCGCGATGCGAAGACCTGCGCCAGCAGCTCGGGCGCCCCGTTGAAGTCGGGGATCAGCAGCTCCACCCCGGTCGACGGGTTGAGCGCCTTGATCGCGCGCACCGTCTCGGCGTACAGCCAGGCCCCGCCGTCGGGCAGGTCGTCGCGGGCCACCCCGGTCACGGTGGAATACCGCAGCCCCATCGCCTGCACGCTTTCGGCGACCCGGCGCGGCTCGTCGCGGTCCAGCTCGGCCGGCTTGCCGGTGTCGATCTGGCAGAAGTCGCAGCGCCGGGTGCACTGGTCGCCGCCGATCAAAAAGGTGGCTTCCCGGTCCTCCCAGCATTCGTAGATGTTGGGGCAGCCGGCCTCCTCGCACACCGTGTGCAGGCCTTCGCGGCGGACGAGGTTCTTCAGCTCGGTGTACTCCGGACCCATCCGCGCCCGGGTCTTGATCCACGGCGGCTTGCGTTCGATCGGGGTCTCGGCGTTGCGCACCTCGAGGCGTAGCAGCTTACGACCTTCGGGAGCGACAGTCACAGTGCCGATGCTACCGGGGAAGCGGGGTGCGCACCCACGGCCAGTACCCCGTCCAGCGCGTCGAGCACCGCCGCGGCCACCG
>PPEA01000241.1 GCA_002967005.1 Mycobacterium talmoniae | reverse complement strand
CGGCGCCGTGCTCGGTGGCGTCCACCCGGCCCTCGTTGTGCAGCCGGGCCACCAGATCGCCGCGGTCATAGGGGATGGTCACGTCGACGGTGGTGTCGGTGGAGGCCACCAGCTCCCCCATCCGCTGCCGCAGCCGGTCCACCCCGTCGCCGGTGTGCGCCGACACGAACACCGCCTCGGGCAGCGCCCGGCGCAGCTGCGCCAACGCCAAATCCCCGGCGGCGTCAATCTTGTTGACCACCAACAGTTCCGGCACCGACTGATGCCCGACGCCGTCGTACTCGGCGATCACCTCGCGCACCACCTGGCGCACGGCGTCGATCTGGGCCAGCGGGTTGGCGTCGGCGCCGTCCACCACGTGCACCAGCAGGTCGGCGTCGGCGACCTCCTCCAGGGTGGAGCGGAACGCCTCGACCAGCTGGGTGGGCAGGTGCCGCACGAACCCGACGGTGTCGGTCAGCACGAACGGCCGGTCGTCGTCGAACTGCCCGCGCCGGGTGGTGGGTTCCAGCGTCGCGAACAGCGCATCCTGCACCAGCACCCCGGCCCCGGTCAGCGCGTTGAGCAGGCTGGACTTGCCGGCGTTGGTGTAGCCGACGATCGCGATCGAGGCACGTCGCTGGCCCGCCGGCGGCTGCGCTGGGTGTCGCGGACCTGCTTCATCGCCTTGATGTCGCGGCGCAGCTTGGCCATCCGCTCCCGGATGCGGCGACGGTCGGTTTCGATTTTGGTCTCGCCGGGCCCGCGCAGCCCCACCCCGCCGCCGCTGCCGCCGGCGCGGCCACCGGCCTGCCGCGACATCGACTCACCCCAGCCCCGCAGCCGCGGCAGCATGTACTCCATCTGCGCCAACGCCACCTGCGCCTTGCCTTCGCTGCTGGTGGCGTGCTGGGCGAAAATGTCGAGGATCAGCGCGGTGCGGTCAATCACCTTGACCCGCACCGCCTTTTCCAGCGCGGTCAGCTGCGCCGGGGACAATTCGCCGTCGCAGATGACGGTGTCGGCGCCGGTCGCTAACACCACCTCGCGCAGCTCGATCGCCTTGCCGGAGCCGATGTAGGTCGACGGGTCCGGCTTGTCGCGGCGCTGGATCAGGCCCTCGAGCACCTGCGAGCCGGCGGTTTCGGCCAGCGCGGCCAGCTCCACCATGCTGGCTTGGGCGTCGGCGGCGCTGCCCTCGGTCCACACCCCGACCAGCACCACCCGCTCCAGGCGCAGCTGGCGGTATTCCACCTCGGAGATGTCGGCGAGTTCGGTGGACAGGCCCGCGACCCGGCGCAACGCCGAGCGGTCGTCGAGGGCCAGTTCACCGGTGCTGGGGATGTCGGGATAGCTCATGGTCGATACCCGATGGTGCCCGCACCGGCGCGATTGTGCACCCGAATTAAAGCGCGCACCACCACTCCTCCGCGATGTCGCCGTGGGCCACCAGCACCGATGGCCCGCGCAGGTAGCTGGTGGCGTCGGTGATGGTGACACTCACCTCACCGCCCGGGACACGCACCGCCAGGGTGCCGGTGGTCGCGCCGGCCCAGGCCAGCGCGGCGCCGGTGGCGGCCACGGTGGCATACGCCCACTCCAGCAGCTCGCCGGCGCGCAGCCAGTGCCGCAGCGGCACCGGGAAGCCCAGCTTGGGCCGGTGCAGCACATGGGCCGGCACGATCGGCTCCAGCGCGCGGCGCAGCGCGTATTTCGTGGTGGTGCGGGTGATCTTGGCGTCCACCGGCAACTTCGAGGCCACCGCGAACACCTCGGGATCCAGAAACGGCACCCGCAGCTCCAGCGAGTTGGCCATCGTCATCTTGTCGGCCTTGACCAAGATGTCGCCGCGCAGCCAGGTGAACAAATCGATGTGCTGCATGCGGGCCACCGGGTCCCAGCCCGCCGACTGCGCGTACAGCGGCGCGGTCACGTCGGTGTGGGTCCAGGCGGGGGAGAAGCCGGGCAGCACCGCGCGCAGCTGCGCGTCGGAGAAGCTGCGGGCGTTGCCGTAGTAGCGCTCCTCGAGGGTCAGCGACCCGCGGTGCAGCAGGCTCTTGCCGCGCATCCCGTCGGGCAGCGGCCGCGACACCTTGCCCACCCCGCGGCGCACCGGCGCGGGCAGGTAGTCGAACGGCTTCAGCGACAACGGTTCCCGGTAGATGGTGTAGCCGCCGAACAGCTCGTCGGCGCCCTCCCCGGACAGCACCACCTTGACGTGTTTGCGGGCCTCGCGGGCGATGAAGTACAGCGGCACCAGCGCCGGGTCGGCCACCGGATCGTCGAGATACCAGACGATCTCGGGCAGCGCGGCGACGAACTCGGCCGGGCTGACCACCTTGGCGATGTGCCGGGCGCCGATCGCCTCGGCCGAGGCCGCGGCGACGTCGACCTCGGAGAACCCCTCCCGCTCGAAGCCGGTGGTGAACGTGATCAGCCGCGGGTTGTGCCGGATGGCCAGCGCGGCGATCGCGGTGGAGTCGATGCCGCCGGACAGAAACGCCCCGACGGTGACGTCGGCGCGCATGTGCTTGGCCACCGAGTCCTCCAGCACCGCGGTGATCTCGTCGTAGCGGGCCTGCTCGGTGTCGGCGCTGATCGGGGTGGCGGCGAACCGCGGCACAAAGTAGCGGGTGATCTCCGCGCCGGGCCGGTCGGGGCGGATCCGCGCGTAGCAGCCGGATTCGAGCCGACGCACCCCGGCGTGCAGGGTCTCGGGTTCGGGCACATACTGCAGCACCGTGTAGTGCTGCAGCGCCCGGGCGTCGATGCCGGTGTCCAACCCCAGCACCTCGGCCAAATCCAGCAGCGACTTCTTCTCGCTGCCCACCGCGGTGCCCCCGGGCCCGGTCGCCATGAACAGCGGTTTGATGCCGAACGGGTCGCGGGCGCAGAACAGTTCGCGACTGGTGGCGTCCCACAGCGCGAACGCGAACATGCCCCGCAGCCGCGGCAGCGCCGCCGCACCCCAGTAGTGGTAGGCGGCGACGATGGCCTCGCCGTCGCCGTCGGTGTGAAATACCGCGCCGTGCTCGCGGGTGAGCTCCTCGCGCAGCTCCAGGTAGTTGTAGATCTCCCCGTTGAACACCAGCATGTAGCGCTGCGGCGCCTCCGGCGGCCCCCACGCCAGCGGCTGATGCGAATGCGCGATATCGATGATGGACAGCCGGTTGAAGCCGAGCACCACACCGGGGTCCGCGGCCAGGTCGGTCCAGGTGCCCAGCTCGTCGGGGCCGCGGTGCCGCATCAGGTGCGACGCGCGGGACACCGCGTCGACGGCGGGCTCGGTGCCGGCCGGGGTGCACACGAGGGCCAGCAGTCCACACACAGCGCCCCAGTATGCCGCACGGCGGCGCCGACCCACCGCGGCCGCAATGGCTGGCCCTTCTCGCCGCCGCGGTTGGGCGGTGGTCTACGCTGCGTAGTATTCGATTGCTGCACTGGAGTCAGCCGACTCGTCTGTGACACAGGAGGCGCCAACGTGACACCTCGCGGGCACGGCCGTTGGGGCGGCCGGAGCCGCTCGGGAACCTTTGCTGCGGGTTCGTCCCGTCGGCGGCTCGGGCCGTGGACCCGGCGGGTGGCGTCGGTCGGCGCCCTCGGGGTGCTGGCGGTCACCATGAGCGGCTGCACCTACCAGGACGCGCTGGGCCTGGGCTGGCCGAAGGGCATCACCCCGCAGGCCGAGACCAACTACAAGTTCTGGGTCGCCGCGGTGATCGCCTGCCTGGTGGTCGGGGTGATCGTGTGGGGGCTGATCTTTTGGACCTGCGCCTTCCACCGCAAAAAAGCCACCGACACCGAGCTGCCGCGCCAGTTCGGCTACAACATGCCGCTGGAACTGGTGCTGACCGTGGTGCCGTTCCTGATCATCGCGGTGTTGTTCTACTTCACCGTGATGGTGCAGGAGCAGATGCTGCGCGTCGAGGACGACCCCGAGGTCGTGGTGGACGTCACCGCGTTCCAGTGGAACTGGAAGTTCGGCTACCAGAAGGTCGACTTCAAGGACGGCACCCTGCGCTTCGACGGCGTCGACGCCGCCCGCCAGCAGGCGATGGCCTCCAAACCCGAAGGCAAGGACGCCCACGGCGAGGAGCTGGTCGGGCCGGTGCGCGGGCTGAACACCGAGGACCGCACCTACCTGCACTTCGACAAGGTGGAGACGCTGGGCTCCACCGACGAGATCCCGGTGCTGGTGCTGCCGGTCGGCAAGCGCATCGAGTTCCAGATGGCCTCCGCCGACGTGATCCATGCGTTCTGGGTGCCGGAGTTCCTGTTCAAGCGCGACGTGATGCCCCACCCGAAGGCCAACAACTCGGTGAACGTCTTCCAGGTGGAGAAGATCACCCGGACCGGGGCGTTCGTGGGCCGCTGCGCGGAGATGTGCGGCACCTACCACTCGATGATGAACTTCGAGGTGCGGGTGGTCGAACCCAACGACTTCAAGGCCTACCTGGACAAGCGGCGCGAGGGCAAGACCAACGCCCAGGCGCTGGAGGCGATCCACCAGTCGCCGACGGCGACCACCACGCACCCGTTCGAGTCGCGCCGCGGTCAGCAGGCCCCCCAAGCGAGCAGGTAGGGATCCCCGATGCATATCGAAGCCAGGCTGTTCGAGTTTGTGTCCGCCTTCTTCGCCCTGACGGCGGTGCTCTACGGCGTGCTGACCACCCTGTTCGCCACCGGCGGGGTGGAGTGGGCCGGCACCACCGCGCTGGCGTTGACCGCCGGCATGGCGCTGATCGTGGCCACCTTCTTCCGCTTCGTCGCGCGCCGGCTGGACACCCGCCCGGAGGACTATGAGGCGCCGAAATCAGTGACGGCGCCGGGGAACTGGGCTTCTTCAGCCCGCACAGCTGGTGGCCGGTGCTGATCGCGCTGGCCGGTTCGGTGACCGCGGTGGGTGCCGCGCTGTGGCTGCCGTGGCTGATCGCCGCCGGGGTGGTGTTCATCCTGGCCTCGGCCGCCGGCCTGGTCTTCGAGTACTACATCGGCCCCGAGAAGCACTGACCCGGCCAACGTCACGATCGGGGCAACAGTTGGTCCGCGCTCGGGTCGTCGAGCCCGCCCGGTCGGCGTGGTTGGGTAGGGTTTTCGGGTGCACAATTAGCATCGGAGTGGCTGCGGCGCGACAGCGCCGCGGTGCTGCGTGCGGCGGTGATGTAGTCGAACAGGACAGGCAGAAATGAGCGGGCCGAATCCGGGGTCGGGGGACCAAGAACTCGACGGCGAGCCCGGCCTGGACCATGCCGGGGACGCGGTCGACGACATCGACGCGATCGGCGACCTCGATGAGATCGGGGACGTCGGTAAGGCCGACGAGACCGAAGCCTATTCGCGGGCCTACTCGGCCCCGGAGTCCGAGCAGTTCGTCAGCGGCCCCTACGTTCCGGTGGATCCGCTGCTGTACGACTACGACAGCTATCCGGCGCCCGACGAGGTAGACGGCGACCACGCGCATCCGCGTTGGCCCTGGGTGGTCGGGGTGACCACCATCGTCGCGGCGATCGCGTTGGTGGTGTCGGTGGCGCTGCTGGTGGCCCGCACCGAGACCTCCGATTTGGCCACCCCGGACACCAGCACGCCGTCGGCGACCCCGCCGTCGACGTCGGCGTGGAACGACATCAGCAGCACCGCGGTGCCCCCGCCGCCGCCTCC
>PPEA01000240.1 GCA_002967005.1 Mycobacterium talmoniae | reverse complement strand
TCTTCGCTGAGCGGGTCGGGCGTCAGGAAGCTGCCGCGGCCCGGCGAGCCGGCCGAGCCCAGCTTGTTCATCCGCTTGGGCACCGCCGCACCCTGGTACTCCAGCGGCAGCGGGTGGCCGTGGTCGTCGACCGGGCCCAGCGGCTGGTGCAGCTCGACGTAGGCGCCCTGCGGCAGCCGCTTGATGATGCCGGTTTCGATGCCGTGCTCGAGCACCGCCCGGTCGCTGCGCTGCAAGCCGATGCACCACCGGTAGGTCAGGAAGTACACGATCGGCGGCAACACCACCATCCCGATCCGGCCGATCCAGGTCGTCGCGTTCAGCGAGATGTGGAACTTCCAGGCGATGATGTCGTTCATCGCGGCCAGGGTCAGCACCATGTAGAACGCGATCGCCATCGCCCCGATCGCGGTGCGCACCGGGGCGTCCCGCGGCCGCTGCAACAGGTTGTGGTGCGCGTAGTCGCCGGTGAACTTCTTCTCCAGGAACGGATACAGCGTCAGCAGGCCGAACACCAGCCCCATGATCAGCGCCACCCCGACCGGGCCGGGAATGGTGTGGTGGAAGAAGTAGAACTCCCACGCCGGCCACAGACGGGCCAGGCCCTCGGTCCACATCATGTAGAAGTCCGGCTGGGACCCGGCCGACACCTGGGAGGGCTTGTAGGGGCCCAGGTTCCAGATCGGGTTGATCTGCAGCAGCCCGCCCATCAGGCCCAGCACCCCGACGATCATCGCGAAGAACGCGCCGGATTTGACCGCGAACACCGGCATCACCCGCACCCCGACCACGTTGTGCTCGGTGCGGCCCGGTCCGGGGAACTGGGTGTGCTTTTGGAACCACACCAACGCCAAATGCACCCCGATCAACGCCAGGATGATGCCCGGGATCAGCAGGATGTGCAGCGCGTACAGCCGCGGGATCAAGATGGTGCCGGGGAAGTCTCCGCCCATCAGCGCCCAGTGCATCCAGGTGCCGATCACCGGGATGCCCAACGTGATCGAGCTCAACGCGGCGCGCAGCCCGATCCCGGACAGCAGGTCGTCGGGCAGCGAGTAGCCGAAGTAGCCCTCGAACATGGCCAGGATCAACAGCAGCGACCCGATCACCCAGTTGGCTTCCCGGGGCCGACGGAACGCCCCGGTGAAGAAGATGCGGGCCAAATGCACCATGATCGCCGCGGCGAACATCAGCGCGGCCCAGTGGTGGATTTGGCGCATGAACAGCCCGCCGCGCACCTCAAAGGAGATGTCCAGCGCCGACTCGTAGGCCCGTGACATCTGCACGCCGCGCAGCGGTTGGTACACCCCGTTGTAGGTGACCTCGGTCATCGACGGGTCGAAGAACAGCGTCAGATACACCCCGGACAGCAGCAACACGATGAAGCTGTACAGCGCGATCTCACCCAGCAGGAACGACCAGTGGGTGGGGAACACCTTGTTCAGTTGGCGCCGCACCGCCGCCGACGGGTGATACCGGGTGTCGATGTCGTCGCCCTGCTTGGCCAGGGCACTACCGATGTCGAGTTTCGGACTCATGAGGTGCGCTCCCAGAATGCCGGCCCGACGGGTTCGGCGAAGTCGCCGTTGGCGACCAGGTATCCGTCGGTGTCAATGGTGATGGGCAACTGCGCCAACGCGCGCGCGGCCGGGCCGAACACCGGTTTGGCGAAGTGCAAGGCGTCGAACTGCGACTGGTGGCATGGGCACAGGATCCGGTAGGTCTGCTGCTCGAACAGCGACGACGGGCAGCCCAGGTGCGAGCAGATCTTGGTGTAGGCGAACAGGTCGCCGAAGTTGAAGCTCTCCTGGCCCTTGCGTTTGACCACCTTGGGCATGTCGGCGGGCCGAATGCGGATGAGCATCACCGGGTTACGGACACCCATCATGATCTCGTTGAGCTTCTCGTGCGACTCCGGGGTGGTGCCGTCGCCGTCGGACTCGCGCCACGGGAACACCGTCTCCATGCCGCCGGCGTCGATGTCGCTGGCGCGGATCTTGACGAACGGCGCGCCCAGGTGCTTGCCGGTGGCCCGGGCCAAATAGATGGTTTCGCCGGGGTAGCGCGGGGTCCAGCCCGACGTCCACAGCACGGCCTTCTTGCCCTCGGCGGTGTCGACGACCGGCTTCCACGGGTTCTTGATCAGGCCGCCGGCAAACGCCACCAGGGTGCCCAGCCCGAACGCGCCGAAGCCGATGCCCAACGACATGCCGATCAGCTTGCGGCGCCGGATGGTCGAGCCCTCCAGCGCGTCGGTGAGGTTGGCGGCCACCGTCTTGCGGTGAATCTCGGGGGAGGACCCGTCGTGCCGCTCCTGGATCGAGATCTCTTCGGGGATGAACTTTTTGACGAACAGCACCGCGCCGATCGCGATCGCCAGCACGGACAGCCCGAACGTCACGCCGTACAGCGGGGTGGTCAGCGGGTACAGCGCGCTGTTGCCCTTGTCGGCGTGCGGGTACTCCCACGGCCAGAACAAGAACACCAGCAGCAGCGCCAGCCCGAAACCGCCGCCCAGCAAAAACCACAGCGCCACCTGGCGTTCGGCGCGCTTCTCGGCCCGGGTGCCCTCGACCGGCCAACGCGGCTCCTTGTAGACGGTGTCCACACCGTCCAGGCGCCCGCCCAGTTCGACGAGTTCCTCCCGCGACATCGCGGCCAGTTCGGCGTCGCTGGGCTGCGCGCCGGTGACGTCGTTGTTCAGGTCGCTCACGATCGCGCCCCAATCCACAGTGCTGCGCCGATGGCGGCAACCATTCCGATAATCCACATCGCCATGCCCTCCGGGGCGGGCCCGAAGCCGCCCAGGCCGTAGCCGCCCGGGTCCTTCTCCTCGGTCACCGACTTGACGTAGGCGATGATGTCGCGCTTCTCGTCGAACGGCAGCTGACGGTCGGAGAACTTCGGCATGTTCTGCGGGCCGGTCAGCATCGCGGTGAGGATCTGCTGCTCGTTGGGGTCGGCCAGGTCCGGGGCGTACTTACCCGACGACAGCGCCCCACCCTTGCCGGTGAAGTTGTGGCAGGACGCGCAGTTGAGCCGGAACAGGTCGCCGCCGCGGCCCAGGTCGTTGCCGCGCAGCGATTGCTGAGCAAGGTGGCCCTGGCTGTCGCGGACCACGGTGGGGCCGCCACCGTTGGCCTGGATGTAGGCGCCCAGCGCGTCGGTCTGGTGGTCGTCGAAGATCGGTTCCTTGCGGGGCGCCTGGGCCTCGCCGCGGGCCGCGGGCATCCGGCCGGTGGACACCTGGAAGTACACCGCGGCCTCGCCGACCCCGATCAGGCTGGGGCCGCGGTCGGGCACACCCTGCAGGTTGGCGCCGTGGCAGGTCACACACGAGGTGTCGAACAGCTGCTTGCCGGTGCGCAGCTGCGCCGACGCGGACTCGTCGGCGCGGCGACCTGCGGGGTGGGGGTCAGCACCGCGGCCAGCCCGCCGGCCAGCACGAGCGCCACCAACAGCAGCAGCCCACCGGATGCGCGGCGGCGCAACCGCCGCCGCGCCACGGGACTGCTGGCTCGGGTCAACCCCAGTGTCTTCAACCGAACACTCCTGTTCATTGGGCGTCTGGTCATCGGATGAAGTAGATCGTGGCGAACAGCGCGATCCACACGATGTCGACGAAATGCCAGTAGTAGGAGACCACGATCGACGCGGTCGCCTGGGCCGGGGTGAACTTGCTCATCGCGGTGCGGGCCAGCAGGAAGATGAACGCGATCAGACCGCCGATGACGTGCAGGCCGTGGAAGCCGGTGCACAGGTAGAACACGCTGCCGTAGGCGCTGGACGGGATCGTGGTGCCGTGGCCCACCAGGTGGTAGTACTCGTAGCCCTGGCCGAGCACGAAGAACAGACCCATCAGGAACGTCACCACATACCAGCGGCGCAGGCCGAACACGTCGCCGCGCTCGGCGGCGAACACGCCCATCTGGCAGGTGAACGACGACGCGATCAGCACCAGGGTGACCGGCACCGCCTGATACAGATTCAGGTGGGTCGGCTCCGGCGGCCAGTCGCCGCCGGCTTGGGCGCGTGCCGTGAAGTACATCGCGAACAGCCCAGCAAAGAACATCAGTTCGCTGGACAGCCAGACGATGGTGCCGACACTGACCATATTTGGTCGGTTCAGCGAATGCACGCGCGACGTGATCGCAGTTCCCGAGGTCCCTACAGCGCTCGTCACATCCGCAAGTATGACGCTTTGTAGTTGTCGAACTCCAGCCGGGGCGGCAATTGTGTCGGGCCGGGTTGTTCTGCGCTGGTGGCGTGGCTTGGGTCCGGACGGGTCCTCGTGGGAGCATCGGCGCGTGGCCGAGTCTGTTGTGGGGGGATCCGCGGGGGCCATCGGCATGCCGCCGCCGGTGCCGGGTGCACCGTCGTGGTCGCAGGTGCTGGGCCGGCTGACCGCCGGCGTGGACCTGGCCCGCGGCCAGGCGGCGTGGGTGATGGACCAGATCATGACCGGCGCCGCGACGCCGGCGCAGATCGCGGCGTTCGGCGTGGCGATGAAGATGAAGGGCCCGACCGCCGGCGAGGTCAGCGAGCTGGCCGACGTGATGCTGCGGTACGCCCGCAAGGTGCCGACCGAGCGGATCGGCACCGATACCGTCGACGTGGTCGGCACCGGCGGCGACGGGGTCAACACGGTGAACCTGTCCACGATGGCGGCGATCGTGGTGGCCGCCGCCGGGGTGCCGGTGATCAAACACGGCAACCGGGCGGCCTCCTCGCTGTCCGGGGGCGCCGACACCCTGGAGGCGTTGGGGGTCCGCATCGACTTGGGCCCCGACGACGTGGCGCGCTGCGTCGCCGAGGTGGGGATCGGGTTCGTGCTTCGCGCCGCAGTTCCAGCCGTCCTACCGGCACGCGGCCGCGGC
>PPEA01000024.1 GCA_002967005.1 Mycobacterium talmoniae | reverse complement strand
CGAGCCGGTGGGGCACCCAGAAGGCGCCGGCCGGATGCGGACCGTAGTCGTCTTGGACCCGCTCCAGCAGATGCTGCATCCGGGCGTGCAGCAGCGAGCTGAGCTCCGCTCGGGGCAGCGTGGGTTCGATCGGTTCGCCGACCGCGATCGAGATCGGCACCTTGGGGCGATACAGCTTCTTGGGGTGATCCTTGGTCCAGATCCGCTGCGCGCCCCAGACGATGTGCGGCACGATCGGCACGCCGGTCGCGATCGCCATCCGGGCCGCGCCGCCCTTGAACTCCTTGAGCTCAAAGCTGCGGCTGATCGTGGCCTCGGGGTAGACGCCGACCAGCTCGCCGGCCTTGAGGTACTCGCAGGCGGTCTCGAACGACGCGGCGCCGTTGTTGCGGTCCACCGGGATGTGGCGGCAGCCGCGCATGATCGGGCCGGCGATGCCGTGATTGAACACCTCTTGTTTGGCCATGAACCGCACCTTGCGGCCCAGACCCTGCTTGTAGGCCGGCAAGCCGGCGAAGGTGAAGTCGAAGTAGCTGGTGTGGTTGATCGCGATGACGGCCCCGCCGGTCTTGGGCAGGTTCTCCACTCCGGTGACCGTGAACTTCAACCCCTGCAAACGCCAGGCCAGCCGCGCGCATTGGATGATCGTCCCGTATACCGGTTCCACAAGAGTTCAGACTAATGCGCCGCCGCGCGGGCCGGAAACCGCTGGACAGAAGAGGTGCTTGTGACCGCTCCCGCCACGCCGCCGCCGGTGCCCGACGTGGTGGTGCGCATCGCGGCCGGTAGGCCGGTGCGCGCGGTGTGGGTCAACGAGCTCGGGGGAGTGACGTTTCGGGTCGGCGACCGCGACGCCCGCGAGTTTGTGAAGGTGTCGAGTGCGGACCTGAGCGCCGAGGCCGAACGGCTGCGCTGGGCGGGCCGGTACCGGCCGGTGCCGCCGGTGCTCGGGGTAGGCGACGGTTGGCTGCCCACCGCCGGGCTGCCGTTTGTCACCCACCTGCTGTCGCGGATCGCCGCCGCCGGCATCGAGCACGTCGTGTTGAGCACGTCGTATCAGCCCGGGGTGTTCGAGGCCGAATTCGGGGACGGCTCCAAGCTGGGTCTGCAGATCGAGTACGTGACCGAGGCCGAGCCGCTGGGCACCGGCGGCGGCATCGCCAACGTCGCCGACAAGCTGCGCCACGACACCGCGATGGTGTTCAACGGCGACGTGCTCTCCGGCGCCGACCTGGGCCAGCTGCTCGACTACCACCACGGCAACGACGCCGATTTGACCCTGCATCTGGTGCGGGTCGGCGACCCGCGGGCGTTCGGCTGCGTGCCCACCGAGAACGGCCGGGTCACCGCGTTTTTGGAGAAGACCCAGGATCCGCCGACCGACCAGATCAACGCCGGCTGCTACGTGTTCAACCGCGCGATCATCGACCGCATCCCGCGCGGGCGCGCCGTCTCGGTGGAACGGGAGGTGTTCCCGGCGCTGCTGTCGGACGGGATCACCATGTGCGGGTACGTCGACGCCAGCTACTGGCGCGATATGGGCACCCCGGAAGACTTCGTCCGCGGCTCGGCGGACCTGGTGCGCGGGATCGCACCGTCCCCGGCGCTGCACGGCCAGCGCGGCGAGAAGTTGGTGCACGACGGCGGCGCGGTGGC
>PPEA01000239.1 GCA_002967005.1 Mycobacterium talmoniae | reverse complement strand
CAGTCTGGCGCGCGACCGCACGACTCGATGCCGCCACCGCAGTCTGGCGCCGCCGACCGCAGTCTCGATGCCGCCACCGCAGTGTCGGCACCCTAACCACCGCCACCGCAGCGATACCCCCGCTGATCAGCGCCGACGAACATGTCGGTGGCCCCGGTTAGGGTGCGGGCAAACGAGCGAAAGGAGTCGCCGATGGCGCACGTCGACCCGACGGAACCGGTGGTGATCGACTGTGACGACTGCGCGGTACGCGGGCCCGGCTGCCGCGACTGTGTGGTCAGCGTGTTGCTCGGGGTGCCCGACACCTTGTTGCAGGATGAGCGCGCCGCGCTCGACGTGCTCGCCGAGGCCGGCCTGGCGCCGCGGCTGCGGCTGGTGCCCATCCACGGACCGCGGAGCTCGGGGGTGGCGTAATTAGTCGGCGCGCGGGGTGCCGTTCCGAGAGCTCACCTGATAAATTTGGGCCTTCGTGATGGACAACGTCGTTGCCGTTTCGTAACCTGTCTGAGACCTAAGTGAGCTCGACGGCGGCGCGGCACGACACGTCCCCCGGCAGTTTTAAGGATGCAAATCTTGAAGCTCGACCGTACGCACTGGACCTTGCGTGTTATCAAGCGACCTGCCGTCGGTGCGATATCGGGATTTGTCGTCCTCTCCGGGATCCTCGCCACGCATGTGCAGGCCGACCCCGCCGACGACGCGCTAGCAAAACTCAATGAGCTGTCGCGGCAGGCCGAGAAAACCACCGAGGCGATGCACAGCGCGCAGCTGGACCTGAACGAAAAGCTTGCCGCCCAAGGGGCTGCCGAAAAGGCGCACGCGGACGACGAGGCCAAGCTGCAAGCCGCGAAATCGCAGCTCGCAAACTTCCAGACCGCCGTCGACAAGTTTGCTGCCGCCACCTACATGGGCGGCCGCACCGACGGCATGGACGCCATCTTGACCGCCGAGTCGCCGCAGCAGCTGATCGACAAGCTGGCCGTGCAGCGCGTCGGTCGGCGCCGACCATGTCCGCCCAGGTGGCCCGCTACCGCCGCCGCCGGCCAGCCAGGCCGC
>PPEA01000238.1 GCA_002967005.1 Mycobacterium talmoniae | reverse complement strand
GGTCCCGCCCCGTCGATGGTCAGCACCCGCTGCAGCGCCGGCAGGTCGCCGGTGAGCCCGCCGGCCAGCGTGGTGTGCGCGTCGGTTTCGGCGATCAGCAGCACCGCCTCGGAGTCCTGCAGCACCCAGCGCACCTGGTCGGCCGAGGAGGTTTCGTAGATCGGCACGGTGACCGCGCCGACCGCCAGGATGGCCAGATCCAGGATCATCCACTCGTGCCGGGTCGCCGACAACACCGCGACCCGGTCCCCGGCCTGCACCCCCTGGGCGATCAAACCCAATGCCGTCGAGCGAATCTGGGCCACCGCCGCCGCGGCGGTGACGTCCGTCCAGGCCCCGTCGACCAAGTGTTGATAGAGCACGAAGTCGGGATCGTTGCGTTCGTGCTCGAATACCGTGGCGACGACGTTGTCACGCTCGTCGACGGTAAACGGAGCGGGGACACTGAACTCACGCACGTTGCTGACCTCTCCTGGGGTGCCGTTTTATGCTGACCAAGCCTAATGGGCGCCCGCCGCCAGCTGTGATGGTGTTCACGGTCGGCCGCGCAGGCGCGGGCCGGCGCGCCGCCGTACGGGGCATATGTGAAGGTAGGGCAATGAACAGCATCCAGGTCGCCGACCAGACCTACGTCGCGGCCGACGGCGTGCGGGTCGGTGCGGCGGTCGCCGACCCGGCGAGCTGGCGGCGGTGGTGGCCGGACTTGCGGCTCACGGTGGTCGAAGACCGCGCCGACAAGGGCATCAGGTGGTCGGTGACCGGGCCGCTGACCGGCACCATGGAGATCTGGCTGGAGCCGGTGCTGGACGGGGTGCTGCTGCACTACTTTCTGCACGCCGAGCCGTCCGGGGCGACCGCCCGCGACCTGGCCCGGATGAACCTGGCCAAGATGGTGCACCGCCGCCGGGTGGCCGGCAAGAAAATGGCGTTCGAAGTCAAGACGACCCTGGAACGGTCCCGGCCGGTGGGTGTGTCTCCGCTGGCGCTGACGCACTAAGGCCTAACCGGCGCCGCCGCAGGGAGGTACCGTTTGTCCCCGGGGCGGCAGGAAGTGATAGGGAAGCGACCAGGTGGCGGATAAGACGGCGCAGACGATCTACATCGACGCGGACCCGGGCACGGTGATGGACGTCATCGCCGACATCGGGTCCTACCCCGAATGGGTGTCCGAGTACACCCAGGCCGAGGTGCTGGAGACCGACGCCGACGGCTACCCGAAGGTGGCCCGGCTGGTGCTGGACGCCGCGGTCCTCAAGGACACCCTGGTGTTCTCCTACGACTGGCCGAAAGACCGCGGCTCGGTGCGCTGGTCGCTGGTGTCCGGTTCGCTGCTCAAGTCGCTCGACGGGGAATACCGGCTCACCCCCAAGGGGTCCGGCACCGAGGTCACCTACGAGCTCACGGTGGATTTGGCCATGCCGATGATCGGGCTGCTCAAACGCAAGGCGGAGCGCCGGATCACCGACACCGCGTTGAAGGACCTGAAGAAACGAGTCGAGGCTGAGTGAGTCTGCCGCATCCACCCTGGCGCGGATCAGTCTCTTCGTCGGCAAGGGTGGGGTAGGGAAGTCCACGCTGGCGGCGGCGACCGCCGTCGGCGTGCGCGCGCGGCCGGCGGGTCTGCTGGGTGTCCACCGATCAGGCGCACTCGGTGGGCGATGTGCTCGGGGTCGCGGTGCCGCCCACCGGGCGGGGTGATCCGGTGCCGGTCGTCGGTCGACGACGCCGGGAGTCGGGCCGGGCGGCCGG
>PPEA01000237.1 GCA_002967005.1 Mycobacterium talmoniae | reverse complement strand
CGCGCACCTGGTGTTGACCGCGGAACGGGTGGTGGCCGCCGAGGCCGTGCGCACGCTGGGTTCGCTGGCGTTGATGGGCGTGCACGTCGCCGAGCTGATCGTCAATCAGGTTTGGTGCAAGATGATTCCTACGAGTACCGCAACCTTCCCGACCATCCGGCGTTCGACTGGTACGCCGAGCGGATCGCCGAGCAGCGCGCGGTGCTCGACGAGCTGGACGCCGCCATCGGCGACGTGGCGCTGGTGCTGGCGCCGCACCTGGCCGGCGAACCGATCGGCCCCAAGGCGCTGGGGGAGCTGCTGGACACCGTGCGGCGCCGGGACGGCTCGCCGCCGCCGGGGCCGCTGCGGCCGGTGGTGGACCTGGAATCGGGGGTCGGGGACTGGGATCGGTGTACCGGTTGCGGCTAGAGTTGCCCCAGATCGATTCCGGCGCGCTGAGCTTGGGCCGGGTCGACGACGACCTGATCATCAGCGCCGGCGGGATGCGGCGCAGGGTACGGCTGGCGTCGGTGCTGCGGCGCTGCACGGTGCTAGACGCCACGCTGCGCGGCACCGAGCTGACGGTGCGGTTCCGACCCGACCCGGAGGTGTGGCCCCAATGACTCGCGTGCACCCCGACTTAGGTGAGTTGGGGCCCGAGTTGCGCAAACTCGCGCAGGCCATCCTGGACGGGATCGACCCGGCGCTGCGGACCGCGGCGGCGCTGGCCGCGGCCGGCGACCCGGGTAAATGCCAGCAGGTGTGGTGCCCGGTGTGCGCGCTGGCCGCGGTGGTCAGCGGCGAACAACACCCGCTGCTGACCGTCATCGCCGAGCACAGCACCGCGCTGCTGGCGGTCATCCGGGCCATGGTCGCCGACGTCGACGGGCCCCGCGACCAACCACCGCCGCCGGACGGCCCGCCCGGCGGGGAACCCACCGACAAGAGCCGGTATCAGCCCATCCCGGTCATCGTCCAGGATTGACCGGGCCGGCGGTAGCGGCGACCGACGCACAAACCGACGGCCCGGCGCCGCATTTCGGCGCCGGTGAGCTGTGGTGGCATCCACAGTCGGTGGGTAAGGTTGTTCCAGAGCACGGTCCGGTGCGGGCAAGCGGGAGGGTCCATGTGGTATTGGCTGTTCAAGTACATTCTCCTGGGCCCACTGCTTGCCCTGCTTGGCCGGCCAAAAGTCGAAGGGTTGGAAAACGTCCCGGACGACGGGGCGGTCATCCTGGCCAGCAACCACCTGGCCGTGATGGACAGCTTCTACCTGCCGCTGGTGGTGCGGCGGCGGATCACCTTCTTGGCGAAGTCGGAGTATTTCACCGGCACCGGGCTCAAGGGCTGGTTTAACCGCTGGTTCTACACCGCCGTCGGGCAGGTGCCGATCGACCGCACCAACGCCGACGCCGCCCAGGCCGCGCTGGACACCGCCCAGCGACTGCTCGACGACGGCAAACTGCTGGGCATGTACCCGGAGCACCCGCTCCCCGGACGGCCGGCTGTACAAGGGCAAGACCGGGTTGGCGCGGCTGGCGCTGCAAACCGGGGTTCCGGTGATCCCGGTGGCGATGATCGGCACCAACGTGGTCAACCCGCCGGGCACCAAGATGTTGCGGTTCGGCCGGGTCACCGTGCGGTTCGGCCAGCCGATGGACTTCTCCCGGTTCGACGGGCTGGCCGGCAACCGGTTCATCGAACGCGCGGTCATCGACGAGGTGGTCTACGAGCTGATGCGGCTGTCCGGTCAGGAATACGTCGACATTTACGCGGCCAGCCTCAAAAACGGCGACGGTGACCCGTCCGGCCGGTCGGCCACCCGGATCCCGGAGACCGCGGCCGGCTAG
>PPEA01000236.1 GCA_002967005.1 Mycobacterium talmoniae | reverse complement strand
CCAGGCTGCCGCCGCTGCCGCCGCTGCCGGCCGAGCTGCGGGCGCGGCTGGATGCGGCGCTGGCCAAACCGGCCGCCCAGCAGCCCAGCTGGCCGGCCGAGCAGGCCGCCGCGATGCGCACGGTGCTGGAAAGCGTGCCGCCGATCACGGTGCCCTCCGAGATCGTCCGGCTGCAGGCGCAGCTGGCCCAGGTCGCCCGCGGGGAGGCGTTTTTGCTGCAGGGCGGCGACTGCGCGGAGACCTTCGTCGACAACACCGAACCGCACATCAAGGCCAATATCCGCACCCTGCTGCAGATGGCGGTGGTGCTCACCTACGGCGCCAGCCTGCCGGTGGTCAAGGTGGCCCGCATCGCCGGCCAGTACGCCAAACCCCGCTCGGCCGACATCGACGCGCTGGGCCTGAAGTCCTACCGCGGCGACATGGTTAACGGTTTCGCCCCCGACGCCGCGGTCCGCGAACACGACCCGTCCCGGCTGGTGCGCGCCTACGCCAACGCCAGCGCGGCGATGAACCTGGTGCGGGCGCTGACGTCGTCGGGCCTGGCGTCGCTGCAGCTGGTGCACGACTGGAACCGCGAATTCGTCCGCACCTCCCCGGCCGGGGCCCGCTACGAGGCGCTGGCCAGCGAAATCGACCGGGGCCTGAAGTTCATGGACGCCTGCGGGGTGGCCGACCGCGAACTGCAGACCGCCGAGATCTACGCCAGCCACGAGGCGCTGGTGCTCGACTATGAGCGGGCCATGCTGCGGATGTCCAACGCCGAGTACGGCGAAAACGGCAAGCCGCAGCTGTATGACCTGTCCGCGCACTACATCTGGATCGGGGAGCGCACCCGCCAGCTGGACGGCGCCCACATCGCGTTCGCCGAGGTGGTCGCCAACCCGATCGGCGTCAAGATCGGCCCGACCACCACCCCCGAGCAGGCCGTCGAATACGTCGAACGCCTCGACCCGCACCACCAGCCGGGCCGGCTGACCCTGGTCAGCCGGCTGGGCAACGCCAAGGTGCGCGATCTGCTGCCGCCGATCATCGAGAAGGTGCAGGCCACCGGGCATCAGGTGATCTGGCAGTGCGACCCGATGCACGGCAACACCCACGAGGCGTCCACCGGCTACAAGACCCGGCACTTCGACCGCATCGTCGACGAGGTGCAGGGCTTCTTCGAGGTGCACCGGGCGCTGGGCACCCACCCGGGCGGCATCCACGTCGAAATCACCGGCGAGGACGTCACCGAGTGCCTCGGTGGCGCCCAAGACATTTCGGACTCGGATCTGGCCGGCCGCTACGAAACCACCTGCGACCCGCGGCTGAACACCCAGCAGTCGCTGGAGTTGGCGTTCTTGGTCGCCGAAATGCTGCGCGACTAAGCCACCTGGTTGCGCCGAGTGTGGGGTTGAGCCACGCTCGCGACGCGATCGCGTGGCTCAACCCCACACTCACGGCCAGCACGGCCAGCACACCGGGTCACAGCAGGGCGCTGAGGTGGCTGCCGAGGGTCCAGGCCACCGCGGCGACCAGCCCGGTCAGCGCCAGCAGCACCGCCAGCCAGATCACCACCATCCGCCGGGCGTGCTGGCGTTCGAAGGCGAACTCGCTCAGCTCGATCCCGGCGAATTGACCTGACACCGCCGCATAGTCGTCGTCTTCGTCGGCGGGGGCGTTGG
>PPEA01000235.1 GCA_002967005.1 Mycobacterium talmoniae | reverse complement strand
CGACCGCCTCGGCCACAGCACGGTGCGCTTACCGGACCGCAGGTCGTCGCCGGACGGTTGCCGGTCACCGCCGGGTCGCCGAACACACCCAGCACGTCGTCGCGCAGCTGAAACGCCACCCCCAGGTCGGTGCCCAGCTCGTGGAAGATGGCCTGCACGTCGGGGCGGTCGGCCGCCGCGGCGGCGCCCAGCTGCAGCGGACGCGACACCGTGTACGACGCGGTCTTGTAGGTGTTGACCCGCATCGCCGAGGCGATCGAATCGGCGCCGGTGGCCTCGGCGACGATGTCGAGGTACTGCCCGCCGAGCACCTCGGTGCGGATATCGGCCCACACCCGGCGCACCCGGGCGTGGCGCGGCCGGCGGCAACTCGGCGGCGGCCACGATGTCGTCGGCCCAGACCAGGGCCAGATCCCCGAGCAGGATCGCCGCCGACAGCCCGAACTGGTCGGGCACCCCGCGCCAGCTCCGGTCGCGGTGCAGGCCAGCGAATTTCACGTGCGTCGTGGGTTTGCCGCGGCGGGTCGCCGAGGCGTCGATCACGTCGTCGTGCACCAGCGCGCAGGCGTGCAGCAACTCCAGTGCGGCGAACAGCCGCAGCATCCCGGGGTCGGGTTCGGCGTCGGCCACCGCGCGCCACCCCCAGTAGGCGAACGCCGGGCGCAGCCGCTTGCCGCCGGACAGCACGAACTCTTCCAGCCCGGCCACCAGGCCCTCGTAGTCCGGCCCGATGTAGGCGGTGTCCCGGCGGCGGTCCCGCAGATACCCGCGCAACTGGTCGGTGACGGCGCCGGCCAGCTCCGCGGCTGACGGAGCGGGTGCGGCTGTAGCCCTAATGCTCAGCGCGGCGCCCCTTTCTGCTCTGTGCGCTACCGATGACGGAGTGCATTCAAGGGTAGAGCGTACGGCCACTTTCCGATGCGCTGAACGGTCGGCCCGCTCCAGTTGCTTCGACAGGCTCACTAACTCGCCCCTATGCTGTCTGCAGAACCGTGCGCACGCTCAGTTGTAGAAGCAGCGCCGTCCCGGTCGCGATCGCCTCGCCCGGTTTGGCAAACACAGGAGCATCCACTTGACCTTGAACACCATCGCGCTCGAACTCGTCCCGCCCAACGTGGAACGCGGGCGACAGCAGGCCATCGACGACGCGGGCAAGGTGCTGAAGTTCGCCGCGGAATCCGGCCTCGACGGGCAGATCCGGCACATCATGATGCCCGGGATGATCGAGGAAGAGGCCGACCGGCCCATCGCGTGGAAGCCGAAGCTCGACGTGCTGGATTTCTGGTCGATGGTCAAACCGGAGCTACCCGGGATGAAAGGACTGTGCAGCCAGGTCACCGCGTTCTCCGATGAGCCGTCGCTGCGTCGGCGGCTCACCGATCTGGTCGCCGCCGGGATCGACGGCATCGTCTTCGTCGGGGTGCCGCGCACCATGGCCGACGGGGAGGGCTCCGGCGTCGCGCCGACCGACGCGCTGTCGCTCTATGCCGAGCAGGTCCCCAACCGTGGGGTGATCCTGATCCCGACCCGGGAAGGTGAGCCGGGCCGGTTCGGGTTCAAGTGCAGCCAGGGTGCGACGTTCGCGCAAACCCAGCTGTTGTACTCCGATGCGATCGTGGGATTCCTGTCCGAGTTCGCCCGCAGCACCGACCACCGGCCCGAGATCCTGCTGTCGTTCGGCTTCGTCCCGAAGATGGAGAGCCGGGTGGGTTTCATCGATTGGCTCATCCAAGACCCGGGCAACGCCGCCGTCGCCGGCGAGCAGGACTTCGTCCGGGAGCTGGCGCACAGCGAACCCGCGCAGAAGCGTCGGCTGATGCTCGATCTGTATAAGCGGGTGATCGACGGGGTGGCCGACCTCGGCTTCCCGTTGAGCATCCACCTGGAGGCCACCTACGGGGTGTCCGCGCCGGCGTTCGAGACCTTCGCGACGATGCTGGACTACTGGTCGCCGCGCGCGGAGTGAACCTCGGCCTCGTCCTCGTCGTCCTCGCCGAACCGGGGGGTGCGGTCGCGGCCCGTCCAGGCCAGCACCGCGATCAGGATCGCGACCGCGATGGACCCGAGGCCCAGCCGCGTCGCGGCGCTGGTGAACGAGCGGGTGGACGGGTCGGTGTAGCGGGCCTGGGCGCTCATGGTGGTGACCACCCCGGGTTTGAGTTTCCATTCCACCGAGTCGCTGGCGATGCGATCCCCGTTGGTGGAGGTCACCTCCCCGGGGAACGACACGCTTAACTGCACGTCGGCCTCGGGGTCGTCCACCGTGGTCAGGTCGACGCGGCCCTCCAGGATCACCAGGTCGCCGGCGCGGCGCAGCGACAGGTCCACCCCGGCGGCCTCGGGGTTCATATTCGCCAGTTGCGGCAGTTCGGCGAAGGTCAGATCGGAGAACACCGCCTGCGAGCCGACGTAGCCGTCCCGGTCGTACTTCGAGATCGCCACCTTCTGGCTGAACGGCAGGTCGGGGTTCAGTTGCGGCCCCGGGTCGTGCTCGTTGCGGGGTTGGGTCGCCGCGATCACCTGGCCGGACACCTGGTCGTCGGGGGAGACGGTGATCGTCGCGTGGACCCGCAGGCAGCCGACGGTCATCAGGGTCACCGGCACCAGCAGCAGCGTCAACGCCAGCAGGCGGCGAACCCGGGGTGGGCGAGAGGTGGCGCGCACCAGGTCATCGTGCCAGACCGGCGTTACGTGTGTCGTCGTGCCGGCTTGGTTTCGTCACGACAGTGGCAGCGGTCGGCCCAGGATGGCGAACGGGCGCGGGTCACCGGCGAAGTGGTAGCCGCGGATGATGTCGGTGAAGCCCAGCCGCCGGTACAGCCGCCAGGCGCGGTTGGCCTCGCCGTGGATTTCCGGGGTGGACAGCAGCACGTGGGCTTCGCCGCGCCCGGCCAGCAGCCGCCGCGCCAACGCCTCACCCAGGCCGCGGCCTGCGCGGCCGGCGCGAGTATGCAACTCGGTCAGCTCGGAAGTAGCTGGTCATCAGGCGGGCGATCTCCGGTGCGGGCCGCCGCCGCGCTGTAAGCCCTGCACGACCTGCTGCTGCCACCACTGGTCGGGGGCGCCGCAGTAGCCGTAGGCAACGCCCAGCAGCGGCGCCCCGGTTAGCTCGGCCGCCGATGGCGCCGCACCGGCGCGCACGTTGGCCTCGACGGCGGCCACCGCCTGCCAGCCGCGTCGGCGCATATGTTCCAGCCACATCGACGCCCGCTGGCTCTCCGTGCCACGCGGGTAACTCATCGCGTCGACGTAGACACCCAGAGCGTCACCGAGGCGGCGGGCCATGTCCTGGGGCGCCAAATCGATGAGGAATGTGCCCAACTCTCCGGTGTCCTCCTGGTGGTCGGGGTGGTGCTGCCACTGCCATTATCCGGGCCGGGTGAGTGATGCCCAGCCATGATCATGTCGGCTGGCCGCGACGTCGGGGCGCATCACCGGGCCTGCCCGCCCGCATTGTCGCCGGGCTACACTCATCGTTCGAACCCGGTGGTACGCCGCAGATCGACCTCGTATCATCAGTGGTAGTTGCCCGTCGCTGCGGGCATCCACGTGCTATCGGAAACCACGTGACGGGCCGTCGGCAAGGAGGGACGAATGCCACTCTCCGATCATGAGCAGCGGATGCTCGACCAGATCGAGAGCGCTCTCTACGCCGAGGACCCCAAGTTCGCCTCCAGTGTGCGCGGCGGTGGACTGCGCGCGCCGACCACCCGGCGACGGGTCCAGGGCGCGGCCATGTTCGTGGTCGGTCTGGCGATGCTCGTGTCCGGTGTGCCGTTCTACGCGAACGTCAACCACAGCTTCCTTATCCTTTCCGTCGTCGGCTTCGTGGTCATGTTCGGCGGGGTGGTGTTCGCCGTCACCGGCCCGCGGATCGCCGGTGGCCGCGGGCAGTCGGGGTCGTCGGCCCCGAACGCCGCGCGGCCGGGCCGGGTCAAGGGCGCCGGGGGGTCGTTCACCAGCCGCATGGAGGATCGGTTCCGCCGCCGCTTCGAGCCGTAATCCTTATCGGGTTTCACGTCGGGTTTACGGTGGGGCAGCCCAGTTGGGCTGCCCCTTTTTGGTTTTCGGGGGCCGCCGGCGTCGGGATTGACGTTTACGAGGCCGCAGCTGTGGCGCCGAGACTGCGCTGGCGGCATCGAGCCTGCAGTGAGGGCATCGACACTGCGGTGAGGGCGTCGAGTCTGCGGTGAGGGCGTCGACACTGCGGTGAGGGCGTCGAGTCTGCGGTGAGGGCGTCGAGTCTGCGGTGAGGGCATCGCACTGCGGTGAGGCCGGTGTTTCGCGACGACTGAGTGGCCGTGGAG
>PPEA01000234.1 GCA_002967005.1 Mycobacterium talmoniae | reverse complement strand
GTGAGGGCGTCGAGTCTGCGGTGAGGGCGTCGAGTCTGCGGTGAGGGCATCGAGACTGCGGTGAGGCCGTGTTTTCGCGACGATAGTGGGCCTGAGCGCAGGCTCGATGCCGTGGACGCAGGCTCGGTGCCCTCACCGCAGGCTCGATGCCGTGGACGCAGGTTCGACGCCCTCACCGCAGACTCGACGCCACCGACGCAGGCTCGACGCCGCCAATTCAGGCTCGGCGCCACGAGTTCAGCCTCGATCGGACGCATCACGGCCACCAGTTTCCCCACCGCGCCCCACCTTCGGCCCAAGCCGCGGATTACCGCGCTGAGCTGGTAATTCACCGCCACGACGACCCCTGCCGCCGGCCCCAGCCGCGACCAACCGGGCCGCATGGTGGGGGAAACACCCAACCGTTATCTCTCAGAGGGCGCGAAGTGGGGGATTGTGGGGTATGGTGGCTGAAGTCGGCGGCGAGACGGAGTGCAAGGAGGCTCCGCCAGGCGGGAGGTGCGCGATGTTCCTCGGCACCTACACGCCCAAGCTCGACGACAAGGGGCGGCTGACCTTGCCCGCAAAATTTCGCGACGCACTGGCAGGAGGGTTGATGGTGACGAAGAGCCAAGACCACAGCCTGGCCGTGTACCCGCGGGCGGAGTTCGAGCAGCTGGCCCGCCGGGCCGCCAACGCGTCGCGGCGTAACCCGGAGGCGCGGGCGTTCCTGCGTAATCTGGCCGCTGCCACCGACGAACAACACCCCGACGGCCAGGGCCGCATCACGCTGTCGGCCGACCACCGCCGCTACGCCAACCTGTCCAAGGAGTGTGTCGTCATCGGATCCGTGGATTACCTCGAGATCTGGGATGCGCAGGCCTGGCAGGACTACCAACAAACCCACGAAGAGAACTTCTCCGCGGCCAGCGATGAAGCACTCAGCGACATCATTTGAGGCGCATGCCCGTGCCTCGTGGCCTCTGCCCGAACCGACCCTGACGTACTTCCCCAACGCCAGGTTCGCGCTATCGGACAGGGACCTCGAGGCAGGGGCTACCCGCCGTGCTGCCGTGTGTTGCCAAACCCAACGGGGAGGTGCTGTGGGTGATTTCGGCCATGTGCCGGTGCTACTGGAGCGCTGCGTCGCCCTGCTGACCCCCGCGCTGACCCGGCAGCATCCCGACGGGTCCGGGGCTGTCCTGGTCGACGCCACCCTGGGTGCGGGCGGGCACGCGGAGCGGTTCTTGTCCGAGCTGCCCGGGCTGCGGCTGATCGGTCTGGACCGCGACCCCACCGCGCTCGACATCGCCGCCGACCGGCTGGCGCCATTCGCCGATCGGCTCACCCTGGTTCGGACCCGCTACGACGGGATCGCCGACGCGCTAGCCGAATCGGGTTATGCCGCAACGGGATCGATCGACGGCGTGCTCTTCGACCTGGGCGTCTCGTCGATGCAGCTGGACCGGTCCGAGCGGGGTTTCTCCTACGCCCAGGACGCGCCGCTGGACATGCGGATGGACCCGGAGGCACCGCTGACCGCGGCCGACATCCTCAACACCTACGACCAGGCCGCGCTGACCGATATTCTGCGCCGCTACGGTGAGGAGCGGTTCGCGTCGCGCATCGCCGCGCAGGTCGTGCGTCGCCGCGCGCACACGCCGTTCACCTCCACCGGCGAGCTGGTTTCGCTGCTCTACCAAGCGATCCCGGCGCCGGCCCGGCGCACCGGCGGGCATCCCGCCAAGCGGACGTTCCAGGCGCTGCGGGTCGCGGTCAACGGCGAGTTGGACTCGCTGCGCGCCGCGCTGCCCGGCGCGAGATCCGGTACGCGGTCAAGGCGAATCCGGCCGAGCCGATCCTGCGGCTGCTGGCCGCGCAGGGCGCCGGGTTCGACGTCGCCTCCATCGGCGAGATCGACGCCTGCATCGACGCCGGAATCGCCGGCGCCCTACAGACTTTCGGCAACACCGTCAAAAAGGCGTCCGATGTGGCCTACGCCTGGTCGGTCGGGGTACGGCGGTTCGCGGTCGACACCGACGACGGGCTGGCCGCCCTCGCCGCGCACGCCCCCGGCGCACACGTAGAATGCCGTGTCGCGCTGCCGTTTCCCGCCTCGGTGACGCCGTTCGGCGACAAGTTCGGCTGCACACCCGACGCGGCGGCCCGGCTGTTGACCCGGGCCCGGCAGCTCGGCCTGCACCCGGACGGGGTGGCGTTCCACGTCGGCTCCCAGCAGCTCGACCCGAGCGCCTGGGAACTCGGCATCGCGCACGCGCCGACATTTTCGCGGTGGTGGGCGGCCTCAGCACGCTCAACGCCGGCGGCGGCTTCCCGATCGGCTACACCACCGACGCCCCGGACCTGCCGGCCATCGCCGGCGTGATCACCGCGGCACTGACCCGCCACTTCGGCGCGGCCGCACCGCGTCTGGTGGTCGAACCCGGCCGTCTGCTGGTGGCGTCGGCCGGCACCCTCCGGTGCGAGGTGGTGGCGGTGCGCACCGGAACCGACGGTCGCCGCTGGGTGTATCTGGACGTCGGCCGCTACGGCGGGCTCGCCGAAACCGAGAACGAGTACATCCGCTACCGGCTGCGCACCGACCGGGACGGCGACCCGCTCGGCGACGCCGTCGTCGCCGGACCGACCTGCGACGGCGACGACGTGCTCTACCAGCGTTACCCGCTGCCGATCAGCTTGGCCGCCGGTGACACCGTCGCCATCGACGCCGCCGGCGCCTACACCGCAAGCTACGCGAGCACATCGTTCAACGGGTTTCCCCCGCTGCCAACACATTTCCGGGAGGCACCCGATGCAGTCCGGACCGGGTAGCCGCTTCGCCGGGCGCCACGTGCTGGCCGAGTTCCGCGGGCTGGACCCGGCGCTGGCCGACGACGTCGCGCAGCTGCGACGCATCCTGGGCGAGGCGCTGGTCAGCGCCGGGGCCACGGTGTGCGACATGATCGACAAACGCTTCGAACCGCACGGGGTGACCGTCGTCGCGATGCTGACCGAATCCCACGCCTCCATTCACAGCTACCCGGAGCGCGGCGCGATGTTCGTCGACGTGTTCACCTGCGGCGACACCGCCGACGCGGAGCTGGCGGTGCAGCTGTTGAGCAAGCAACTGGCCGCGGCGCACAGCGACATTCGGACGGTGTATCGCGGGGCGGGCACCGAGATTGTCGAGCCGATCGCCCCGGGCCTGACCCGCAGCTGGCAGCTGTCCGACGTGTTCTGCGATGTGCACACCGAATACCAGCACCTGGTGATCGGCCGAACCGCCCAGGGGGTGGCCCTGTTCAGCGACGGGGAACGCCAGAGCACGGCGTTCAGCCAGCTCGTCTACCACGAGGCGCTGCTGGTGCCGGCGTTGCTGTTGGCCCCCAGGCTGGATCGGGTGCTGATCATCGGCTCCGGCGAAGGGGTGGTCAGCCAGCTCGCGGTGCTGGCCGGCGCGACGCACGTCGATCACGTCGACATCGACCGCGACGCGGTCCGGTTATGCGCCGAGCACCTGCCCTACGGCTACTCGCCCGACGAATTGCGCCGCGCCGAAAGCGGACTCGGGCCGGTCACCGTGCACTACCGCGACGGTTGGGGGTTCGTCGCGGACGCCACCGAGCCCTACGACGTGGTGGTGGTCGACCTGCCCGACGAGCGCGCCGAACCCGCCCAGCACAACCGGCTCTACGGCGTCGACTTCCTGCACCGATGCCGCGACCTGGGTGGCGTCGTCGTCGGCCAGGCGGGCTGTCCGACGCTGTGGCGCAACGAAACCCTGCTCCGGTCGTGGCGACGCTTCCACGACACGTTCGGCACCGTCGTCTACTTCGGCAGCGATGAGCACGAGTGGGCGTTCTTGTCGGGTCTCGCACACCCGCACGACGATCCGGCCGCGGCCATGCGGGCTCGGCTGGCGACGCTGCCCTACCGGCCCCGCACCATCGACGCCAAAGCGCTGGAGGCCGCGATCATCGCGCCGCACTCGCTGCGCGCGGAATAGCCGCTCACAGGATCGCGACCCCGACCACCATGCCGAGCGCGAACTGCGCCGCGGCCACGGTGAGCACCTCGTTGCGGTACTGGTCGGACTCGAACAAGGCGTCCATGCCCACCCCGATCACCAAGGCCGCGATCCGCATCATCCCGACCTGCGCGGCAATCCCGACCAGCCCGTACACCGCGGTGGCGATCAGCCCCTCGGCCAGCTTCCCGTACGACGAGTAGATCGCCACCACCACGATCAGCGCCATGGACACCATCCCGGCGGCGGCGACGATGATGGCGTTCGGTTTCCCCGCGGCGACCATCTTGCGCAGCGGCCCCGGCGTGGCCAGGTCGATGGCTTGGAACCCGACCATCATCAGCACCAGCCCGACGATGGCGTACAGCACGATGGCGCTGACCCCGCGACCCAGGGAGCTCCAATAGTCGGGCTGCAGTGCCACGATGGATGCGGTCATCGATTCGACTCCATTCATTTGGGGATGCGGTGCGGGATGAAAGCGGCGCCGTTGTCGGTGATCAGCCCGGACGTTTCCCGAATGCCCAGCCCCGCCGACGAATCGCCGACGATCCAGGCGCCCAGCGCCGGCCGCATGTCGTCGAACTGCGGCAGCGGGTCCAGGAGTTGGTAGACGAAGCCTTCCTCGCCGTAGACGCCGCCGGTGGCGGTCTCCATCCCGGCGCCGACGACGGTGATGTTGGCGCCTTCCCGCCCCAGCTTGGGTTTGCGGACGTATTCGGTGAGTTCGTGCGGGTCGTCCAGGTAGGCGGGCAGCAGGTTGGGGTGCCCGGGATACATCTGCCACAGCACCGCCAGGATCGCCTTGTTGGACAGCAGCGTCTTCCACAGCGGCTCGATCCACATCGTGGTCGGCAGTGTCTCCACCGCGTGTTTGCCGAACTCGTCGTCGAGCACCCACTCCCAGGGATACAGCTTGAACATGGCGTGGATCGGCCCCTCCTCGAGGTCGACGAACCGGTCCAGCGCGCTGTCCCAGCCGACGTCCTCGATCGTCAACCCGACCGTCTCGAAACCGGCCTCCGCCGCGGTCTCCTGCATATAGGTGGTGGTGATCTGGTCCTCGCCGGTCCATTCCGCACCCGTCCACGAGAAATGCAATTCGTTGGTGGGCAACAGTTCCCGCACGGCTTTCCAGCGCTCAACCAGCTGGTCGTGCAGCGAATTCCACTGGTCGTCGTCGGGGAATCGGTCGGTGAGCCAGTGCCACTGCAGGATTGCCGCCTCCAACAACGTGGTGGGGGTGTCGGCGTTGTACTCCAGCAGCTTGGCCGGGCCCCGCGCGTCGTAGCGCAGGTCGAAGCGCCCGTACACGTGCGGATCCGAGCGGTACCACGATTCGGCGATCGGCTGCCAACTCCATTCCGGCAGACCGAAGTCCGCGTAGCGCTCGGTGAGCACCACCTGCTCGACGGCGTTTAGGCACATCGAGTGCAGCAGTTCGACGTCGGCCTCTAAGGCCAACACCTCGTCCATGTCGAATTCGTAGTACACCGACTCGTCCCAGTACGGCCGGTCCGCACCCGCCGCGTCGCGCGCCGGGGTGCCATAGACCAGGCCCTGGGATTCCACGATCGCCGGCCAGTTGCGCCGGGGCTGGATCCTAACGCGTTTCATCGGTCACGAGCCGGTGCTGCCGCCGATTTTGCTGCCGAAGCCGCCGCGGTGAATGGTGGTGCCGGACTTGGTTTTGATCGTCGCCCCCTTCGGCGCGGTCGTGGTGCCGCCCACCGGGCGCGACCCGATGCCACCGGAACTGCCGTAGTAGTAGCGGTACTGATGCCCGCCGTAGTAGAAGAAGCCGTTGAGGCCGCCGCCGTGGCCGGTGCAGTAGCTGTCCTCGACGATCACCGGCTGCCCGGACGGGTCGTCGCGGACGCATTGCGCGGTGACCCGGCTCGGCGACAGCGCCCAGTACCCGAGCGCGGCGACCACCCAGACCACCGCCGACCACGGC
>PPEA01000233.1 GCA_002967005.1 Mycobacterium talmoniae | reverse complement strand
GGGCAGCGCGGTGCCAAGGGCGGCCCGGCGGCCAAAACCGGTAAGGGCAGCACCGAGCCGCTGGGCCACTCGGCCCGGGCGCGCCGCACCCGCCAGGCGGTGGAATTCGGCTCCCGCAGCGCATCATTCGTCTTCCGGCACCGCGGCGGCAACGCGGTCATCTTCCTGGTGCTCGCGGTGGCCGCGGCGCAGCTGTTCTATCTGCAGGTGCCGCGGGCGGCCGGGCTGCGCGCCGAGGCCGCGGGCCAGCTCAAGGTCACCGACGTCGAACAGGCGATGCGCGGGGCCATCATCGACCGCACCGGGGACAAACTGGCGTTCACCGTGGAAGCGCGCGCGCTGACGTTCCAGCCGGTCAAGATCCGCCAGCAGCTGGCCGACGCCAAACAGAAGAACCCGACGGCCCCCGACCCGCAGCGGCGGCTGCACGAGATCGCCACCGAGGTGGCGGCCCGGCTCAACAACAAGCCGGACGCGGCCACGGTGGAAAAGAAGCTGCAAAGCAACGACACCTTCGCCTACCTGGCCCGCTCGGTCGACCCCGCCATCGCCGAGGCGATCACCAAGAAGTTCCCCGAAGTCGGCAGCGAGCGGCAGGATCTGCGGCAGTACCCGGGCGGATCGCTGGCGGCCAATATCGTCGGCGGCATCGACTGGGACGGCCACGGCTTGCTGGGCCTGGAGGACTCGCTGGACGCGGTGCTGGCCGGCACCGACGGATCGGTCACCTACGACCGCGGGTCCGACGGTGTGGTGATCCCCGGCAGTTACCGCAACCGGCATAAGGCGGTCGACGGGTCCACGGTGCAGCTGACCCTCGACGACGACATCCAGTTCTACGTGCAGCAGCAGGTGCAGCAGGCCAAGAACGCGTCGGGGGCACAAAACGTTTCGGCGGTGGTGCTCGACGCCAAGACCGGTGAAGTGCTGGCCATGGCCAACGACAACACCTTTGACCCGTCCCAGGACATCGGGCGCCAGGGCGACAAGCAGATGGGCAACCTGCCGGTGACCTCGCCGTTCGAACCGGGCTCGGTGAACAAGGTGGTCACCGCCGCGTCGGTCATCGAATACGGGTTGAGCAACCCCGACGAGGTGCTGCAGGTGCCGGGCTCGATCGACATGGGCGGGGTGACCGTGCACGACGCCTGGAACCACGGCGTGACGCCCTACACCACCACCGGGGTGTTCGGGAAGTCGTCCAACGTGGGCACGCTGATGCTCGCCCAGCGGGTCGGCGCGGACCGCTGGTTCGACATGCTGGAGAAATTCGGTCTGGGCCAACGCACCCGGGTCGGCCTGCCCGGGGAAAGCGCCGGGCTGGTGCCGCCGATCGACCAGTGGTCGGGCAGCACCTTCTCCAACCTGCCGATCGGGCAGGGGCTTTCGATGACGCTGCTGCAGATGGCCGGCATGTACCAGGCGATCGCCAACGACGGGGTGCGGATCCCGCCGCGGATCATGAAAGCGACCATCGCCCCGGACGGCACCCGTACCGAAGAGCCGCGCCCGCAAGGTGTTCGGGTGGTCTCGGGGCAGACCGCGGCGACGGTGCGGGACATGTTGCGCGCGGTCGTGCAACGCGACCCGATGGGCTATCAGCAGGGGACCGGACCGCAGGCCGCGGTCGAGGGATATCAGATCGCCGGGAAAACCGGTACCGCCCAGCAGATCAACCCGGCCTGCGGTTGCTATTTCAACGACGTCTACTGGATCACCTTCGCCGGCATGGCCCCCGCCGACAACCCGCGCTACGTCATCGGCCTGATGATGGATAACCCGCACCGCGCCGCGGACGGCTCGCCGGGATCGTCGGCGGCCCCGCTGTTCCACGACATCGCCAGCTGGCTGCTGCAGCGCGAAGAGGTGCCGCTGTCACCGGATCCCGGGGCGCCGTTGACCCTGCAGCAGATGTAGCGCCGGCTACCGAGCGTTGGCCAGTTCCCGCCGGGCGGCGGCCTTCTCCTCGTAGTAGCGGGCCCGCTCGTCGAGGGCGGCCAGAAAATCGGTGATCTGCTCGCGGGCCTTCTCGCCGTCGGCGCCAACGTCGGTGCGGTCGAACACCTTCCAGTAGCGCAGCACCGGCAGCAGCACGTCGTCGTGGTGAATGCGCAGGTCGTAGATCCCCGCCTTGGCGATGGTCAAGGCATTCTCCTCGAAGCCCGGCATCCCGATGCCGGGCATCGCGAAGCCGAGCACCTCGTCGCGAATCGCGCCGAGCGCCGCGTCCGGGTCGATGTCCAGCGCGGCGGCCATCAGGTTGCGGTAGAACACCATGTGCAGGTTCTCGTCGAGCGCGACGCGGGACAGCAACTGCTCGGCGAGCGGGCAGCCCGACGCCCGACCGGTGTTGCGGTGCGAGATCCGGGTGGCGAGCTCTTGGAACGACACGTAGGCCAGCGCCTGCAGCGGCGTCTTATCCCCGGAGTCGTACCCGGCGGCGGTGTGCGCCATCCGCATGTTCTCCAACGCCACCGGATCGACACCCCGGGTCACCACCAGGTAGTCGCGCAGCGCCACGCTGTGGCGGCCCTCCTCGGCCGTCCACTGGCCCACCCAGGACCCCCAGGCGCCGTCGCGGCCGAACCGGGTAGCGATCTCGCGGTGATAGGACGGCAGGTTGTCCTCGGTGAGCAAGTTGACCGTCAAGGCCGCCCGGGCCACCGGATCCAGCGGCGAATCCTGCGGCGTCCAGTCCTGGCCGCCCAGGAACGCGAAGTCCCGGCCGCGGCTCCACGGCACATAGTCGTGCGGCTGCCACGGGCGCACCGCGGCGAGGTGCCGGTCCAGATTCGCGGCGACCACGGGCTCGAGTTCATACAGCAGTGCGGTGTTCGATTCGGTCATGATTCGCGCCTTTCGAGCGTCGCGACAATGCCTCATCCCCGACCAACCTACGTCAACGTAAGTTACGGTTACGGAACCGTAACTTCAGGTTATTGACGTCGGCCGCGGCCTGTCAACGCTTGCCCCGCATTCGCATCGCCTCCTAAGTTTTCGGGCTTGTGCCTTGCTCGTGCCGCAGCCGCGTTGGCATAGGGTGTCTAGGCCGAAGATGGCGCGGCGGTGGACGGAGGTGATCTCGGGGTGCCCACGACGCTGCGGCCGCGGACCGGGGACGGGATCCCGCTGCTCACGCTGGCGTCCCAGGTCAGCGCGGTGCCCGCGGAAGGCAGCGTGGTCGCCGACACCCGCATCACCGGGGTGACGCTGCGCGCCCAGGA
>PPEA01000232.1 GCA_002967005.1 Mycobacterium talmoniae | reverse complement strand
TGGCCGGTGCGGGCCCGGTCTCCGCGCACCGCATGCAGGTGAGCACCCGCGCCGACGGGGTGACCGTCATCGACGACGCCTACAACGCCAACCCGGACTCGGTGCGCGCCGGGCTGCAGGCGCTGGCCGTCATCGCCCGGCAAACCGGCGCCCCCCGACGCAGCTTCGCGGTGCTCGGCGAGATGGCCGAGCTGGGGGAGGACGCGATAGCCGAACATGATCGCATCGGCCGACTGGCGGTGCGCTTAGATGTCTCTCGTCTCGTTGTCGTCGGAATGGGGAGGTCTATGAGCGCCATGCACCACGGGGCGGTCATGGAGGGTTCGTGGGGCTCCGAGTCCACCATGGTCGCCGACGCCGACGCCGCGCTGGCCCTGCTGCGGGCCGAACTGCGGCCCGGTGACGTGGTGCTGGTCAAGGCGTCCAACGCGGCCGGCCTGGGACGGCTGGCCGACGCCCTGGTCGCCGGGGACGGCGCATGATCGAGATCCTGCTCGCCGTCGGTATCGCGCTGGCGGTGTCGATTCTGCTGACCCCGGCGCTGATCCGGCTGTTCACCCGGCAGGGGTTCGGTCACGAGATCCGCGAGGACGGCCCGCCCAGCCACAAAACCAAACGCGGCACCCCGTCGATGGGCGGGGTGGCGATCCTGGCCGGCATCTGGGCCGGCTACATCGGCGCCCACCTGCTCGGCCTGCTGTTCGGCGGCGACGGCCCGACCGCCTCGGGCCTGCTGGTGCTCGGCTTGGCCACCGCGCTGGGTGCGGTCGGCTTCGTCGACGACCTGATCAAGATCCGCCGGTCCCGCAACCTGGGGTTGAACAAGACCGCCAAGACCGTCGGCCAGATCACCGCGGCGGTGCTGTTCGGGGTGCTGGTGTTGGGGTTCCGCAACGACATCGGGCTGACCCCGGGCGGGGTGCAGCTGTCCTATGTGCGCGACATCGCCACCGTCACCCTGGTGCCGGTGCTGTTCGTGCTGTTCTGCGTGGTGCTGGTCAGCGCCTGGTCCAACGCGGTGAACTTCACCGACGGCCTGGACGGGCTGGCCGGCGGGGCGATGGCGATGGTGTCCGCCGCCTACGTGCTGATCACCTTCTGGCAATACCGCAACGCGTGCGCCCTCACCCACGACCCGGGCTGCTACGACGTGCGCGACCCGCTGGATCTGGCGCTGGTCGCGGCCGCCACCGCCGGGGCCTGCGTCGGGTTTTTGTGGTGGAACGCCGCGCCGGCCAAGATCTTCATGGGCGACACCGGGTCGCTGGCGCTGGGCGGGGTGATCGCCGGGCTGTCGGTGACCAGCCGCACCGAGATCCTCGCGGTGGTGTTGGGGTCGCTGTTCGTCGCCGAGATCATCTCGGTGGTGGTGCAGATCGTCGCGTTCCGCAGCACCGGGCGCCGGGTGTTCCGGATGGCGCCGTTTCACCACCATTTCGAGCTGGCCGGCTGGGCCGAAACCACCGTGATCATCCGGTTCTGGCTGCTCACCGCGATCACCTGCGGGCTGGGTGTGGCCCTGTTCTACGGTGAGTGGCTCGCCACCACCGGTGGGTGAGATGACCGATCCGCTGGCGCCACTGGTCGCCGGGGCGCCGGTCCTGGTGACCGGGGCCGGGATCACCGGGCCGGCGGTGCTGGCCGCGCTGGCGCCGTTTCACGTCGCGGCCACGCTGTGTGACGACGACCCGGCCACCCTGGCGCCGTACGTCGACGCCGGGGTGACCACGGTCGACCCGGCCGCCGCCGCAGCCCGCATCACCGACTACGCCCTGGTCGTCACCAGCCCCGGATTCCCGCCCACCGCACCGGTATTGGCCGCCGCGGCGGCCACCGGGGTGCCGATCTGGGGGGACGTGG
>PPEA01000231.1 GCA_002967005.1 Mycobacterium talmoniae | reverse complement strand
CTCCCGCAAGCTGGGCGCGCTGACCGTCGGCGTGGTCACCCGGCCGTTCTCGTTCGAGGGCAAGCGCCGCAGCGGCCAGGCCGAAACGGCATCGCCGCGCTGCGGGAAAGCTGCGACACGTTGATCGTGATCCCCAACGACCGGCTGCTGCAGATGGGTGACGCGGCGGTCTCCCTGATGGACGCGTTCCGCAGCGCCGACGAGGTGGCTGCTCAACGGGGTGCAGGGCATCACCGACCTGATCACCACCCCCGGCCTGATCAACGTGGACTTCGCCGACGTCAAGGGCGTGATGAGCAACGCCGGCAGCGCGCTGATGGGGATCGGATCGGCCCGCGGCGAGGGCCGCGCGCTCAAGGCCGCCGAGATCGCCATCAACTCGCCGCTGCTGGAGGCCTCGATGGAGGGCGCCCAGGGGGTGCTGATGTCGATCGCCGGCGGCAGCGACCTGGGCCTGTTCGAGATCAACGAGGCGGCCTCGCTGGTGCAAGAAGCCGCCCACCAGGACGCCAACATCATCTTCGGCACCGTCATCGACGACTCGCTGGGCGACGAGGTGCGCATCACCGTCATCGCCGCGGGATTCGCCGCCACCGGGCTGGGCCGCAAACCCATCATCGGCTCGGGCGAGTCCAGCAACTCGAGCCACACCGGCCAGACCATCGCGCCCGGCAAGCACGGCAAGGTCACCTCGACGTTGTTCGAGCCGGCCGACGCGGTCAGCGTGCCGGTGCCGACCAACGGCGCGACGGTCAGCGTCGGCGGCGATGACGACGACGACGTCGACGTGCCGCCGTTCATGCGGCGCTAGCGGGCCGCTCGGGATACTGGACACGGTGAGCTATCGCATCCGCCGGGTCACCACCACCCGGGCGGGAGGCGTCTCGGCGCCACCCTTCGACACCTTCAACCTCGGCGACCACGTCGGCGACGACCCCGCCGCGGTCGCCGCCAACCGGGCGCGGCTGGCGGCGGCGATCGGCCTGCCCGGCGACGCGGTGGTGTGGATGCACCAGGTGCACGGCGACCGGGTCACCGTCGTCGACGGCGCACGGGACACCCCGGTCGACGACACCGACGCGTTGGTGACCACCGCGCGCGGATTAGCGCTGGCGGTGGTGACCGCCGATTGTGTCCCGGTGTTAATGGCCGATGCCCGCGCCGGTGTCATTGCGGCCGTACACGCCGGTCGCGTCGGTGCGCAGCGCGGTGTCACGGTACGCGCGGTGGAAACAATGCTGACCCTCGGCGCGCACCCCGACGACATCTCGGTGCTGCTCGGCCCGGCGGTCAGCGGACGCAATTATGAAGTGCCCGCGGCGATGGCCGACGAGGTCGAGGCGGCGCTGCCCGGCAGCCGCACCACCACCTCGCGCGGCACCCCCGGACTGGACCTGCGGGCCGGAATCGCTTGTCAGCTCAAGGGTTTAGGCGTCACCGCGATCGACATCGACCCGCGCTGCACGGTGGCCGACCCGCAGCTGTTCAGTCACCGCCGCTCGGCGCCCACCGGACGACTGGCCTCGCTGGTGTGGATGGAATGAGCGGCGACCGGGAATCCGAATTGGCGGCGGCATTGGCCGCACTGCAAACACGGCTGGCCGCTGCCGCGGAGGCCGCCGGTCGCAATATCTCCGAAATTGAATTACTCCCAATTACGAAATTCCATCCGGTCACCGATATCGCGATTTTGGCGCGTTTGGGTTGCCGTGCATTCGGTGAATCCCGGGCGCAGGAAGCGGCGGCGAAAGTGAGCGAACTCACCACGTTGCCAGGCGTCGCGGCCGACGCGGTGCACTGGCACATGGTGGGCCGCATCCAACGCAACAAGGTCGCCTCGGTGGCCGGCTGGGCGCACACCGCGCACGTCGGTGAGCAGCGTGGCGGTGGCCGCGGCGTTGG
>PPEA01000230.1 GCA_002967005.1 Mycobacterium talmoniae | reverse complement strand
TCGACGTGTCCGGCACCCGATGCGGTCGACGAGCTGTGCGCGGCGGTCGACTCCGCCGCGCCCTGGACCTGGTGGGGTTGATGGCCATCCCGCCGCTGGACTGGGATCCGGACCGGGCGTTCACCCGGCTGCAGGCCGAGCACCGCCGGGTGCTCGCCGCGCATCCCGCGGCGACCGGGCTGTCGGCCGGGATGTCCGAGGACCTGGAAACCGCGATAAAACACGGTTCGACGTGTGTGCGTGTCGGTACCGCGCTTCTCGGGCGCAGGCGGTTACCGTCACCGTGATAGTCACTCCAGTCACATCTTCATCACAGACACCAGATCGCCAGCAGCCTAGAAGGGGTCACGCGATGAGCACACTGCATAAGGTCAAGGCCTACTTCGGTATGGCTCCGATGGAGGACTACGACGACGAGTACTACGACGACGAGGAGGACCGCGCCCCGGCGCGCGGATACCAGCGTCGCGGTGAGCGCTTCGCCGAGGACGGTTACGGGCGGTATGAAGGCCGCGAATACGACGAGCCGCCGGGCAGCTACCGCGGGGGCTATGAGGACGAGCCCCGGTTCCGGCCGCGGGAATTCGACCGGCCGCCGCGCGAGTTCGACCGGCCGCGGTTCGCGTCGCTGCGCGGCTCCACCCGCGGCGCGCTGGCGATGGATCCGCGGCGGATGGCGATGCTGTTCGACGAGAGCAGCCCGTTATCGAAGATCACCACGCTGCGCCCCAAGGACTACAGCGAAGCCCGCACCATCGGGGAGCGGTTCCGGGACGGCACCCCGGTGATCATGGACCTGGTGTCGATGGACAACGCCGACGCCAAACGCCTGGTCGACTTCGCCGCCGGGTTGGCGTTTGCCCTGCGCGGCTCGTTCGACAAGGTCGCGACCAAAGTGTTCCTGTTGTCGCCGGCCGACGTGGACGTCACCCCCGAGGAGCGGCGCCGGATCGCCGAGACCGGCTTCTACGCCTACCAATAACCGGGTCGGGTCGCCGACGGGCGCGCCACCGCCCGAGTCGGTAGGCTGACACCACAGCGGACTGCCCGGCAGCCGCCGTGTTGTCAGCATCACATCACCACGTCCTCATCACTAAGGTCAGGCTTTCGTTGGCGCTCTTCTTCAACATCCTTGGTCTCGCGCTGTTCGTTTTCTGGTTGCTGTTGATCGCCCGAGTGGTGGTGGAGTTCGTCCGCTCGTTCAGCCGGGACTGGCATCCGCGCGGGGTCACCGTGGTGATCCTGGAGATCATGATGAGCCTCACCGACCCCCCGGTGAAGCTGCTGCGCCGCCTGATCCCGCAGCTCACCATCGGTGCGGTCCGGTTCGACCTGTCGATCATGGTGTTGCTGTTGGTCGCATTCATCGGGATGGACCTGGCCTTCGGGGCCGCCAATCGCGTTGCGCTGTAGCGCTCAGGGGTTTCTCAGTCATTCCGCCGCCCGGCCGTAGGCCGGCGCCTGCGCGTGCCCGCCAGCCGGCGCCCACCTCTTCCTCCGTCCCCGCCCCCCGGCCGTCCGGAACCGGCTGCGGCGGGGCCGGGTTCGGGTCCTCGCCTGGTCAGGCCGCTGCGCGACGGCGCGCTGACGGCCGTCGCAGCCGGGGTCGGCGGGCGCGCCCGGGGCCCGGACGGGGGCGGCTCGACACTGGATTGGCGGCGGCGTTAATAGCGAACTGCAAGCGTGAAACCGTTTGCCACGCCGAGATTTCTGTGGCAAGTCTTTGAAATTCGTTCTTAATTATTGGTCTCGCTCGGAACCGCCGCATCCGGTGTGACAGGATGGACGCCAGTTACAGTACGGCTAACATATTGTCCGATCGATCTACACTTGCCAGATCGGTGTGACCGTCCAGACTCGAGGGGGCAGACAAAATGCCACTTACACCGGCAGACGTGCACAATGTGGCGTTCAGCAAGCCGCCAATCGGTAAGCGCGGCTACAACGAAGACGAGGTCGACGCCTTCCTCGACCTGGTGGAGACCGAGCTGACCCGGCTGATCGAGGAGAACTCCGATCTGCGTCAGCGGGTAAGCGAACTCGACCAGGAACTGGCCAGCGCGCGGGCCGGCGGCGCAACCCAGACCACCCAGGCCATCCCGCTCTACCAGCCCGAGCCGGAGCCGGAGCCGGTCCACGAGGCC
>PPEA01000023.1 GCA_002967005.1 Mycobacterium talmoniae | reverse complement strand
ACGACGTGCCCGTTCGACTGGTCGGTGCCCGGCCCGGTTGGCCCAGATGGCGTCCACCGCGCCGGGCCGGCCTGGAGGATCCGCCGCCGATCCAGCAACTGGTGGTCTGCCACGGCGACGCCTGCGCCCCCAACACCCTGCTCGACGAGGATGGTCGCTGCTGCGGGCACGTCGACCTGGGTGAGCTCGGGGTGGCCGACCGGTGGGCCGACCTGGCGGTGGCGACGCTGTCGCTGGGCTGGAACTATCCCGGGCAGTGGCAGGACGACTTCTTCACCGCCTACGGGGTGGAGCCCGACCCGGTGCGCATCGGCTACTACCGGCGGCTGTGGAACGCCGGGGATTGATCGTCCCGCTAAGCTCGGGGCGGTACATCCACGTCCCTGAGAGGCATTAGTGCAGGTCACCAGCGTCGGCCACGCCGGCTTCCGGATCGACACCCGCGCCGGCAGCATCCTGTGCGACCCGTGGGTCAACCCGGCCTACTTCGCGTCGTGGTTCCCGTTCCCGGACAACAGCACCCTGGACTGGGATGCGCTGGGCGACTGCGACTACCTGTACATCTCGCATCTGCACCGCGACCACTTCGACCCGCGGCACCTGGCCGCCCACGTCAACAAGGACGCGGTGGTGCTGCTGCCGGACTATCCGGTGCCCGACCTGCGCGGTGAGCTGGAGAAGCTGGGCTTTCACCGATTCTTCGAGACCACCGACTCGGTCAAGCACCGCGTCAGCGGCCCCAAGGGGGAGCTGGACGTGATGATCATCGCGCTGCGGGCCCCGGCCGACGGTCCGATCGGCGACTCCGGGCTGATCGTCGACGACGGCCAGACCGTCGCGTTCAACATGAACGACTCCCGGCCGGTCGACCTGGATGTGGTCGCCGCCGAGTTCGGCCGGGTCGACGTGCACATGCTGCAGTACTCCGGCGCCATCTGGTACCCGATGGTCTACGACATGCCCGCGCGCGCCAAGGAGACGTTCGGCACCCAAAAACGGCAGCGCCAGATGGACCGGGCCCGCCAATACGTCACCCAGGTCGGGGCGACCTGGGTGATCCCGTCGGCCGGCCCACCGTGCTTCCTGGACCCCGAGCTGCGCGACCTCAACGACGACCACGGCGACCCGGCCAACATCTTCCCCGACCAGATGGTGTTTTTGGAGCAGCTCCGCGCCCACGGCCACGACCGGGGCCTGCTGATGATGCCCGGCTCGGTGGCCGAATTCGCCGGTTCCCAACTGGAGTCGCTGACCCACCCGCTGCCCACCGCGGATGTGGAGGCCATCTTCACCACCGGCAAGGCGGACTACATCGCCGCGTACGCCGAGCGGATGGCGCCGGTGCTGGCCGCGGAGAAGGCGTCCTGGGCGCCGGCGGCGGGGGAGCCGTTGCTGGAGCCGTTGCGGGCCCGGTTCGAGCCGATCATGGCGCAATCCGACGAGATCTGCGACGGGGTGGGCTATCCGGTGCAGCTGGTGCTCGGCGCCGAGACCGTCGTGCTGGACTTTCCCAAACGCACGGTGCGGGAACCGATCCCGGACGAGAAATTCCGGTACGGGTTCGCGATCGCCCCGGAATTGGTGCGCACCGTGCTGCGCGATGCGGAACCGGACTGGGTCAACACCATCTTCTTGTCCACCCGGTTCACCGCCTGGCGGGTCGGCGGCTACAACGAATACCTGTACACGTTCTTCAAATGCCTCACCGATGAGCGAATCGTCTACGCCGACGGCTGGTTCGCCGAAACCCACGACGATTCCAGCTCGGTCACGTTGGACGGCTGGGAAGTCCAGCGCCGCTGCCCGCACATGAAGGCCGACCTGTCGAAATTCGGTGTGGTGGAAGGAACCACGCTGACCTGCAATCAGCACGGTTGGCAGTGGGACCTGAAAACTGGGCGGTGCCTGACCGCGCGCGGCCACGAATTGCGGTGTTCGCGGCCGTGACCGCGCACTACGACGACGGCCTGGTCCAGCTGGACCAGCAGGCGATCACGTTGCGGCGCTATCACTTTCCGTCCGGCACGTCGAAGGTCATCCCACTCAGTGCCATCCGCGGTTACAAGACCGAATCGCTGGGGGTGTTTGCGCACCGGTTCCGGATTTGGGGCAGCTCGGATCTGCGGCGCTGGCTGCCGCTGGACATCCGCCGGCCCCTCAAGGACACCCTGATCACGTTGCAGGTGCCGGGCACCTGGCCGAGCCCGGCGTTCACCCCGGAGCGTCCCGAGGAGTTTGTCGCGCTGCTCGAGGAGTTGCTGGGGGAGTAGCCCGACGCTGGCAAGCCTTTGCACCGGCGTGCGGCGGTTGCCGCCCGGCTTGTCCATAAGCAATTGATCATGCTCGCGGCGGCGGCAGGCTTCGACGAATTCGACTGCGGCGTCGGCGTTACCGAGGAACTCCTGATACTGCGCAGACGTGATTTCGTAGTATTCCTCGTAGTCGACGACACCGCTGCTGACCGGTATCGACGCGAAATACCGTCCGGAGGTGGATTCGATGCCGAGCGAGTAGCGGTCCCGCTTGGAGAATTAGGTGTCTTCGAACTGCACGACGGCCTCTCCCCGTTGCGGGTGGCGCCCCAGCGTAGCGCTCGTCAGGGCGACCCGGCTGAGGACACGAACTGATTGGAGCATCACCGACGGGCTCGCCGCGCCGTCAACAGCCATCTGCTGCTCAAAGCTACCGGCTTCCCGGTCGGGGTGACCGTAAGCCACGACCGTCGGGTGCTCACCGCCACCAGCGAGGGCCAGTTCTACAGCTTTCACCGCAGCATAACCCGCGCCGACCCGCTCAGTCGGGGGCGCGCAGTCCGGCGATCGCCCTCCGGGGTGGTGCGAATTGGTGATTTGCAGCAGGCTGGTGCCCGCTTTCTGCAGCTCTACGTAGGAGGAGGGCCCGGTGTCGACGGGCATCGTCCACCGGGTTTGACACGTCGCCGGGTCGACGGCTTCATATGCGTCGTAGGAACTCGACTCATGATGCCGCCAGATGATGGTGGCACCGTCAGAACCCACGTAAGGCACACCGCGCAGATCCATGTCGCAGACAGGGCCGGGCTCGCCGGTGAACAAATCCCACGACTGCCAATGATCTGGCACGGTGAAGGTGTAAAGCTTGGTACCGATCATCCGGTAGCCATCAGCCAGCGGCGTCGACAACCCGACCACGAACTTGCCGGCCGCGGTGTAGATCTGTAGCCCGTTCGCCAAAACAGTCGGCATCGCCACATTGTCCTCCGCCTCAATGGCGCCGTCCAACTTGGCTACCTGTTTGCCATCGGCGTCAAACAACCCCACCCACCTGTGAGCAGGATCCTTGTCGAACTGGACCGCAAACCCGCCGACATAGGGCTGCGCGCGGACCGGTTCGAACCCCGACTGCGGCTTCGGCGTCAAATCCCGGCCATCCACTGAAAACACCCGAAGAGGTTGACCGTTTTCGGGTTCAGAGCTCTGCACCGCCACCGTCAACGGCGCGATGTCATCGGGATCGTCAGCGTTGACCTGGTACACGTCCCCGCTGCCGGGCACGAACCAGGTCGGCTCGCCCTGCGAGCCCACCCCGTAGACACCTTTGCCCTTCAGGGTGGCAACTAGATGATTGCCGATGCGGAGCAGGGTGGGCCTGCCCGGGTGATATGACTCAAGGCTGCCCACCGCCTGTACCTGGGGCTCCCCGGTGAACGTCACCTTGCCTCGCTCCAAGTCGATCACAAACACCCGCTCCCGCCCCCTACAGAAGTCATAGGCCGGCCCTTCTTTGCAAGTAGCGGTCACGCACACCGCCACCGACGGGCCGTTGGTGGAACAGTCGCCAAAGTAATACCCGGGGAGCTCGACCGGCGGAAATAGCAACTTCCCGGTCCTGGTGTTCAGCCCATACACCCACCCGTTCTCATCGTCGCTGAGGGTTACGAAAAACGCCTTCTCTCCGATCCCGGCGAAGAAATCACCCACCCGGGGCAGTCCGAGGTCGGCGACCGGCACCTGCCAGGTAGGCACCGGCTGGCGATCCAACGGAAACCCGATCAACCTGTCCTTGGGCGTGCCCATCGGCGCCTCCTGCGGCACCGACGCCTTACCCGCCCCACCGTGGGCGTCGTCACGGCCACCCGGATGCCACCACCGCACCGCGACCACACCACCAGCCACCACCAGCAGCACCACCACAAGCAGCACCGCGCCAACCCACCACCACTGTCGCGACCGCCGCGGACCCGACGGTGGCCCCGGCGGCCCGCCAACCGGCTCCACCCAACGAAACCCCCCCGACGGCAACCCCGAACCCGACACACCCGCTCCTCACAGATCCAACCGACCCGCCCAGCCTAGCCAGCCGCACGTCAGGGCGACCCAGCTAAGGACCACGGGTGACGAACGAGTGGTCGACTTTGTGCGATCCCACCGCGCGGGGATGGTTTAAGCTAGGCCAGAGCTGTCCACCTGGGCTTGGCCAGAATGGCAGGGTCTGTCATTCGCCTTGGTTCGTCCGCGGGCTCGCGGCGGTGGACATGAACGGGAGGGAGTGCTGGCATGGGTGGTAACGAGCCGCCGTCCGTTGAGCAGGTCAACGCGGCCGGTGCCCAAATCCAGGCAACCTCCGCTGCGGAGCTGGCCGCCGAAGCGAAGGTAGGGAATGTCGTTGCGGTGGCCCGAAGCGCTATCGGTGAGTGGCAGGGATACGCTGACGAGGCTAGAGAATCTCTCCAGGCTGCGCTTAGCAAAGCGAACCAGTGCCGCATCACTATGGGAACCGTGGGCGCGTCGTTCGAATCCGCCAACGCGACCGCGAGACATCTCGACGAATCGGCTGAAGTCATACGCCAAAATCTCCGCAGTAACGGTACGGCAGTCGAAAACCTCAAACACCTATTAGAGAAGTCTTTGGATGAACTCTTGAAGAAGGGCGAATCCTAGATGGAGTGTTGGAAGTGAGCCGTGCCGCCGAAGCATCTTGATGAATGGGGGGTCCCGGTCGACCCCGCCACGGGGAATGATGCCGCGGGCTACGGGCCGGCAGATCCGACCGGGGCGAACCCGGATCCACGCCATGTTCCAGCCCCGGCTGGCACAACGCATACGACGTATGGCGAGGAGGCTGTTAATGTTGATAAAGGCCCTACAGGCCCTACGGGCGAATTGTCAAGAATACGCAACGAGGTCAACGATCTCAACAACCATGGTGTCGATGCGGATCAACGCAGATGCACTCGGGGCGTAAATTTAGCGCACGTTACAGAGTATCTCGTAGGCCACAACGATATTAAAGGCGCAGAAGATGATGTTGCAAAGAACAATACGATTTATTGGTCCGACGCATCTAAAAGCGTAAACGATGCGATTAAGAAGTTGCAATCACTAGTCGACAGCGTTGCGATCAAGGGTCAGACCGCGTCCGCCATCCAAGAGCAGGCCAAGACCCTGATTAATAGCCTTACCTTCACCGCCGCCGGGGCCTGGCGCATGCACCATATCGTCGACCTGTTCTCCCGCGATATGACGATTACCAAAGATTTCTTCACGAAGCCGCCCGAACTCAGTGCGTGGGTGGAAGATCCCGGCCGCAAACCGGAAGACTTTGGGTGGCTGAACAACCTCGCGACATCATTCGTCAAGAACAACTATAATCCACCCGTCGAGTTCGTCGCGAATAACCATCCCTGGCTGCCGGTGGACTCGGCCAGCGTGCCTTCGGACCCGTCCGGACCCGGCCCCACCAGCAGCACCCCGCAGGCCGGATCGCCGGGCGGTCTCCCCGGAGACATGAATGCGGGCGGCCTGGGGACACCCGAAGGTCTGCTGGGTGGAACCGATCCGACCGCAGGGCGGGGTCAGGGCGGCAACCCGGCCAGCGCACTCGATGGTGCCGGGAAGGCCGCCCAGAGTGCTGGCGATGCCGCCGGCAAGGCTGCCAACAGCGCTGGCCAAGCCGGTCAAGGTCTCGGCAAGGCCGCCCAGGATGCGGCGGGCAAGCTACTCAACGGTAAGAACGGCGCGGGCAGCCTACCCGAGGCGCGCTGAACCTAGGTTCCAACAGCCTCAACGGTGCGGGCAGGACCGGGGCCGGGTCCGGCGCGCGTAGCGGTGGCGGCGGTGCCGGTACCGGGACCCGCGGCGTGCCGACCGCCTAAGCCGTCGGCGCAGACGGTATCGGCCAGCAAGGCGGGCGCGGCCACACCGGCCTCACGGGCGAGCCTCAGCAACGGCGGCAGTGGCGCATCGGGAGCGGGTGCCCCCGCCGGGGCCCGCGGCGGCGGGGCGGCCGGGAAGGAACACAAGGTGAGCAAGGCGCTGCGCCATGCAAAATACGATGTCGTCGAGGAGGGCGGCGCTGTATTGCCCGTCGTCGGGGAAGAACCCAAGCCGCCGCCCATCCCGACCAAGTCAACCTAAGCCGTGGCGGAGCCTAGTAAGCCCGACCACGTTGTACGAGTCACGCTGAAACACGTCGCTCAGGTCGAGGTACTCGGGGTGGAGGCGATCAGCGAGTCTTATGGGCGCGATTTCATCCCCCATCCGTTCGCCCACATCCGGCCGTCGCCGTTCACCGGCCTGGACGGATACACCAAGTATGCGAATGATCTGCTCGACCGAGTCAACCATGGCGACTTGGGCGAGCTCAAGAAATGGTTTTCCAGTTACGTCGGCGCTGATCTTCGGGTGGAATGCGCCATCGGCGCTGTTAGCGAACCGGGGGGCCGGCTGGTCGCGCACCGCTGCGGTGAGGTCGGCTACCTGGCGATACAACAACCCGACGAAGACACGGTCAAAATCTATGCGGTGCCGCCCCAAGGGCTGGGGGCTGCGATCGCCGGCTCGGTTGGACTGACCAAACCCGGCAAACACGCGAAAATCCTGATCCCCGAACTCGCCCCAGCGGCGCCCCGCCGCGACGTCACCGGCCCGGTCAGTATCCTTGCCGGGCGGGAGCCCGTCCACGACGGGGTGGTGGTGTCTCAGACGCAGATCGCGAGGTTCGGCCGGGTGCAAAGTCGCTGGCAGCCCGCCCGGAACTGGGGGTTTGATCGCCAGAAAAAAGCCGTTGTCTGGGTGCGGATCGATGACGACGGTGACTACATCTATGCTCCCGGTTTCACTCACCTGACACCGGCGACCGCCCGCGAGCTGATGGCGCGAGTCGACCAGCTCATTGCCGAAGACGTCGCCGCGATTCGCGAGGCCCGCAGCGCGCACCAGCCGGGTCGGCCATGGCGCGCCTAAGGACCACGGGGCACAGGCGCGGAACCGATCCCAGCTACCCGCAACTCGCCCTCGCGTATCTCCAGCAAGAAAAGCATTCCTCGGTTGTCGGCGAAATGGGTGTTGAGCCCCCACAACGACCGTTCCCTGATGAACCCGCCGAACGCAACCACCCGATCCGGGTCCAATTGGCCATGGTCTTCGAGCGCCCGGATATCCTTGCCCACCTGGCCCGGGACGTCCGGCCACGTCAAAGCCTTCAGGTTCGCGAGGTGCCCGGCGTCGCGTTCCCTAGTCCACGCCAGCACCGTGCTCTCGGCGACCGCGCGGGCCTGGCCGTTCGACATCGATTCGCTGGCGGTCATCGCGCGTAGCGTCGGCCCGTCCCCGCGGTCACGCCCGACGATCGCCACGGTCAACACCGCAGCCGCCGCGGCGACTGCCACTGCCCACAACCACGCCGCTAC
>PPEA01000229.1 GCA_002967005.1 Mycobacterium talmoniae | reverse complement strand
TGCTGCTCAACCGCCGCGGTGAGTTCGACTGGGCGGGTGGCGGCCCAGAAGTCCTGCCAGTCGCGCTCGGCGTCGGCGAGCTCGGATTCGGTGAGGTCGTGATTGCGGGCCGCGGCGGCGAGGGCGGCGCGGACTTCGGGGTAGGACAGCCGGCTGGACAATGCGGCGTCACAGCCGTCCCAGAGCGCGGACGCAGCGAGCTCCCTGGCCTCGGCGGTGAGAAGTTTGACCAAGGCGCGTGGTGTCGAAGTAGACGAGCGGCACCGGTCAGCGCCGCTGGTCGCTGCCCGGTCCGACACTGGCCGTCGCGGCCGGGGCCGGGGCCGGCCCCGTGGCGACAGGCCGCGGCGTGGTGGCCTTGCCGATCACGCCTTCGGCGGTGAGACGCGCCAAGGTGCCTGCGCTGTCCACCGCGTTTAGTCGCGCGACCGGGATCCCGCGGTCGGTGATGACGACCTCACCACCCGCCCGCGCCCGATCGAGCCAATCGCTAAGGTGTGCGCGCAACTCGGTCACGGATACGTCCATACCCTGAACTGTACACTCACTGAACCAGTGAGTTGTACATTTCACTCCTGAGTGTAGCAGCGACGACCTGAGAGATTGACCTACGCAAGCCGGAGGCGCATCCCGAGGTGTTGCGGCGGAAGGTGTTTGCCGCGCCTGTCCGCTTCGATTTCATCGCCGGCGACCCAGCCGGCCCGTCGGGACCGGCGCTGACGGTCGAAACTGTAAGACGCGAACATACCTTCAGCCACCCCTGATCTGAGTGCGTCAAGTACTAAACCCCAACTCAGTCGCCGTACTTCGCGGACTAAGTACTTTCCTCCAAGACCCGGGGGAATCGCGCGCGGCCGGGCCGTGGAATCTTCGCCTGCGGGTTGTCGAGGTAAGCGTCAGCCCAAGCACCGATGATCCGGCCTGCGCGATGAGCTTGGCCACGGACCGTAAGCAGATGGTCTGAACCCTCGAGAGAGACAAAGCTGCGCGGATGGCGGGCCAAACCGAAGATTTCACTGGCGTTTTCGATGCCCACTGTATTGTCGGTCGGCGAATGCAGAATGAGGAGCGGCAGCCCCAAGCCCTTGATCTTGTCGTGCAGATGGGCGGCGCGCACATCCTCGACAAAAGCGCGCTTCAGTGTGAGCGTCCGCCCGCCAACCATCCACTGCGCAGCGCCATCAGATATCGCGCGGCCGACCACCGCGTCGTAATGGGCCTCGACGTGACTGGGCTCCGCCGGCGCTGCGACCGTGACAACCGCCCGCACCCGCGGCGAGGTCCGCGCTGCTGCCAAAACGGCCGCACCGCCAAATGAGTGCCCGACGAGGATATCGGCAGGAGTCCCCCTGTCTGCCATGAATTCGCATGCCTTCACAACATCGTTGACTTTCACGGTGAACGAGCCGTCACCCCAATCACCTTCAGAGTCACCCAGGCCGAGTGCGTCGAAACGCAGCATGCCAATGCCGTCTAAAGCCAACTGCTTGCAGATGCGTGATGCCGCTGGGGAATCCTTGCCCAATGTGAAGCCGTGCGAGAACACGCCCCAGCCGCGAATCGCGCTATCGGGCAGATCAACTAAACCTGCCAGGCGAGGGCCAGTTGAGCTGGCGAATGTAACGCGTTCGGCCATGGTCGACGACTACCGCTAATCGATGACGTCGAGCGCAGCGCGCACGATCGCGTCCGTGTCGATGCCGTGGTACTTGTACACGTCTTGAAGCGATCCGACCTGGCCGAAGCGTGTCACTCCCAGTGCGACGCTCGGGACACGATTGATGCCGGCCAAGAACGCGAGTGTGTGCGGATGTCCGTCGAGAACGGTGACCATCGGCGTGGAACGGGTCGCCGGGAAAGCCTGCTCGAGAATCCAGGTGTCGGCGGCAAGGCGACCGCTGCGTGCTTGAATCGCGTCGAAAAGCAACCCGGGACTCGTGACACAAATGACATCGGCGGGAAGCCCGACCTTCTCGAGCCGGTCTGCGGCGGCGAGCGTCTCGACCATCATCGCGCCCATGCCCACGAGAGTGACCACCGCGTTGTTAGGCCGGCGCATGCAGTACGCGCCGGCAACGACTTGCCTGCGACGGCGTTCCCGAGCGGCGGGATCGGTCGGCACTGCGGCCAGACTCTGATCGACCGGTCGCGTCGAGAGTCGCAGATACGCCGAACTGCCGTCAGGTTTGCCTAGCTTCGTCAAACTCGCAAGCAGCGTCCACTCCACGTCGATCGCGAACGCGGGCTCGTAACAGATGCAGCCGGGTTGTTCGAGGCCGATCGACGGAGTCTTAATCGACTGGTGTGCACCGCCTTCCGCTGCAAGGGTGACGCCCGACGGCGTTCCGACCAGAATCGATTGGCCGCCAGCGTAAATGCCGAATGACCACGGTTCGAGTGCGCGCTCCACGAAGGGGTCGTAGACGACACCGATCGGATAGAGTGGCTCACCCCAGCGACTCCACGTCGTACCAAGCTCGCCGATCAATCCAACAAGATTTGTCTCAGCGATACCAAGCTCAATGTGCTGGCCGGTGGGCTTCTCCCGCCAGTGCATGATCGTCTCGGCATCATCGGCAAACCAGTTGTGGCGCTCAAGAGCAGACCAAACGCCGACCTTGTTGACCCACCCGCCGAGGTTTGTCGTCGAGCTCACGTCCGGACTGACGGTGACAATACGCCGCGAGGCCTCAGGTGCTTCGCGCGTGAGATCGAGCAGGACCCGACCGAGTGCAGCCTGCGAGGTGGCCGTTCCTTTCGGCGTGCGGCCTATGTCGAGGGGAGTATTCGGGGGTTTCGTGGCTGGAATCGACTCACGCTGCAGCCGATCAGCGGCGGCAATGCACAGCTTGCCCTCGGCGGAGGTGGGGTCAAACCGTTCCCACGGGTTGCTTTCATCCATGCCCAATTCGGTCGCAAGTGAACTGAATTCAGCGACGCTTAGCAGCGACGAATGATTCTGTGGGTGCCCCTGGGTCGGCAGTCCGTACCCTTTGATGGTGTACGCGATGATAACCGTCGGGCGAGTGTCGTCGATCTGCTGGTACGCCGAGGACAGCGCATCGAGGTCGTGCCCGCCCAGCTTGCGGATCGCCTTTAACAGCGTCGCGTCGTCCAGCTGCGAAATCAGCTCCGCAATCTCATTGCTACCCGCGCCATCTCCTGGCAACCGACTGCGCACCTCCTCGGCGGTGCAGCGAAGAAGACGCTGATACTCGGGATTCGCCATCGCCAGAATGCGTTCACGCAGCGCGGAACCACCCGAGCGGGTGAACAATTCCTCGAGCAGTTTGCCGAACTTCACCGTGATCACCTGCCAGCCCGCAGCGTCAAACATCTTCTCCAGGCGCCGTGCAGCGATGTTAGGGATCACTCTGTCGAGTGACTGGCGGTTGAGGTCGACAATCCAGACGACTTCGCCGAGGTCGGCAATTCCGGGGTCGAGGATCGCTTCCCACACGGCGCCCTCGTCGAGTTCAGCGTCGCCTACCAACGAGTATTGTCTGCCGGTTCCCGCAGTGCCGGCAATGGTCTGCACGTAGCGACGCGCCATTGCACCCCAAATGGGCGCTGTCGCGCCGATTCCCACGCTTCCGGTCGAATAATCGACCGGATCGGGGTCCTTGGATCGACTTGGGTAGGACTGGAGTCCACCGAATTCACGCAGTCTTGTCAGGTATGACTCGTCGAGCTGGCCGAGCAGGTAGTTGATGCTGTGCAGTACCGGTGACGCGTGCGGTTTCACCGAAACGCGATCGCCGGGCTGGAGATGGCTGAACCAGAGAGACGTCATGATTGAAACCATCGACGCGCATGATGCTTGGTGCCCTCCAACCTTCAATCCCGAAGGGTTGGGTCGGATGCGATTCGCGTGATGAATGATCGCCGTGGAGAGCCACAACACCCTCTGCTCGACGGACTGCAGAACCTCGAGGTCGTGCGCTTCGATCGTTGTATTCACTTGACGGTCCTAGTTCGAGAGGGCGAGGAGGTGGTTACCGCGCACGACGCCCCACGTCGGATCGTCGTTACCGGTCGAGCAATGCAGCAGGTTGCTTGCCATGAGTTAAGTCAAGCTTTGGCGGGCGCGAGCGTGCTTGGGCTGTGCTGCAAATCCTGCTGCGGGTGTTGAACTTCAGTCCAACCGTGGTTCAGGTGTCCGCCGAATCGCCTAAGACGTTGTCTCCGAGTTCCTCGGCGAGTGTGAGGGCGGCCTGGAGCTGCATGCGGCGGCTGTCGATCGGTCGGCCGCGTAGTTGCTCGGCGCGTTGCACGCGGTAGGCGACGGTGTTTCTCGCGACATGCAACTTGTCGGCTGCAGCGCTCAGGCTGCGTTCGGTGTCGAGATAGCACTTTAGGGTGGCGCGGAGAGTGACCGCGATGTCTCCGGGGCCAGCCAGGCCCCCGAGTTCGCGCCGGACGAACTGTCGCGCGAGGTCAGCCTGTGCGCTCAGCATGACAAGCATGTCAACGTCGGCGTAGTCGAATAGCCACCGACCGGACCGCGAACTCATGCCAAACGCGGCAGCTGCTAGGGCCTGTTCGTGGCTGGTGCGGAACCCGGCCACGCCGGGCGCAGGCAAGCCGATCGCCACCTTGGTACCTGGTGGAGGCTCCGCAGGGATATGCGTCGAACTTGGCGAGGAACGCAGCCTGGATCCCCACGCCCAGACCCGTCGGGCACCAACGGGCAGGATTAACGACCCGGAGTGACCCGTTGCCTTCAGCACGTCCGATGCGATCTTTTCTAACTGTCCTGGTGCGGGCGCGGCCGGGTCATCAGCCCAAACGACCAACCCGGTGTGATGGCGGGTGAGGTCATACCCCAGAGTTCGACCGGATCGGTCGAGTGCAACAGGTTCTCCGCGCAGGACGCTGTGCACGATCTCTAGGCGTACCGCCGCCGTGCTGGCCAGCCAGGACTTCTGCACTGTGGAGAACGTACTGGCCATCGCTGCGGTTAGTTGGTCCACGACCGCGAACAGCAGCGCGGAGATCCGTCGCATCTCCGCGAACCGATCTTCCTGAGGAACGAGCGCTTCGATGGCAGTGAAGACAGCGGCGCTGGCATAACCGTGTCCAATGTGGATACTGCGAATCATGTGTTCGATTCCCACGCCCCGGCCCACCAATTCACCAGGGCCGGCGAGGACCTCAACCACCGAATCCGCAGCAAACCGGACTTCCTTTGCCAAGACAGCCAGCATCGTCACAGCAACGGCTTCACACCCGCGGTGCACCTCATGAATGACGACGTCGACGCCGAGTTCCGGAATCGCGCTGACGATCTCGCGTGTCATGCCCTCGGCGAGTTCGACCGACCATCCGACGGGTCCCGGCCCGACAAGCTCGATGATTTCTGCGAGCCTGTCCGCCACAAGCACTGAGCGCGACAACGCGGCATCGTCAACTGGTCGAAGGCCAAGCACCCACTTCGATTGATCGGCCACGGATGATCCTCCGGTCAAAATCGCTTGAGGCGGAACTAGACGCTACTGGTGCCGTCGACGATGAATTGGACTCTATACCAATGCGCTGCCCTCCAGTGCCTGGTTGGACGACGACCCAAGCAGGCTACTGAGCCGGGTACTTGGAGTTTCTACGTGGCGGGGGACAGGACAGAGCCGAGTCGAAGTTTCTTGCCGCTCAGTACCCGGCGCTGCTCAGTGACGAGGACCGTTGCCAGCGAGCCACCAATGAACCAGACAGCTAGTTGAAGGACGCCGGTGACGGCGATGTCCGACCCGATGATGACGCCGCGCAAGGCGAGGACGGCCGCGTGAGTGGGCAAGAATTCGCCGATGGTGTGCAGCGCCGCCGGAATCGTCGACATCAAGCTGGTGACAAGCGTCAGAACCAGCACCACGATGGACGCGAACCGACCCGGCCGCTTGAAGCTCGCCGTGACTGCCTGATTCAGTGCCATGAACGTGAGCGCGCTCAGCAGTATCACACCGAGCAATTCGAACCATCGCCCCGCGCTGATGCTCAGGATCGGCGCCAGTATGAGGCTGAGTGCCGCCGCGGCCAGCACCGCGACTGTCGCGCCGGGACATGCTGCGCGAGCGACGATCAGCCAGGTCCGGTCCCGTGAGGTGAGTACCGCGCCAGGCATCGCCCGAGTGATCACGTAGGTCCCCAACCCGCACGCCCAGAGCGCCAACGCGACCGCGACCGCCGCCACGGCCGCACCCACGTCGGTGCTGTCCGTGATCGCGACTGCTGGGGTCGCGGCGACGTCCTTGAGTCGGTCGCGCTGCGCCCGGTCATAGACCGGTACCCGGTCGCGTCCCTGCGCTAGCTGATTCGCGAGTTGGTGTGCGCCATCGGAAAGTTGGCCGAGTCCGGATTCAAGCTGCTGGGCGCCGTCGTGTAGCTGATTGGCTCCGCTCGCTGCGGAGTTCACGCCGGATGCGAGTTGTTCGATCTGACTCGCCGGTCCGCTGAGGGGTCCCGGTGCCGGTGCGGGCAGCTGGCTCAGCAGCACCGTGACCGCGGACACCTTGCTTTGCGCGTCGCCGAGCCCGGACGCGAGCTGCCCCGACCCCGAGGAGAGTCGGCCGGCACCAGCTTTGAGATCGTCGGCTCCCGTGGCCAGCTGGGCGGCGCCGTCGGCCGCCTTACTCAGCTGATCGTGCATGGTGGAGAACGACAGATACACGTTCTCCAAGTAGGTCTGCACGATCTGCTGGTTGAGCGTGCCCAGCACCACGCGCGCTATCTCGGTGCTGATCAACGGATCTGCGACACCGGTGGCATTCGAGGTTTGCACGCGCAACTCGGCCCGGCCGGCCTCCATCGGGTGGGCGCCCGCCGACGAGGTGGCCTTAGCGGAGAAATTCTCCGGGATCGTGACGACGGCCCCATAGTCGCCACGCGCGAGTCCATCCCTGGCGTCGTCGGCGTCGGTGAGCACCCAGGTGTACGGTGAGTCCGAATGTGTCAGATTGCCGGCTAACTCCCTGCCGAGCGGAAGCACCTTGCCGTCCACGGTGACCGGGTGATCGTCGTTGACGACGGCCGCTTTTGCCGCGCCGTGATTCGACTCCGGCGACCAGAACGCCCACAGAAACAGGCCCATCACCAGGATCGGCAGCACGACAAGCCCGACCCAGGTGCGCCACGTCAACGGACCCGAAGCCGACGACCGCGCGGAGTTCGCGAACGGCTTGATCATTGCGACACCTCCAGTGGCGCGGCGGCCAGCTCAAGGGTGACCGCATCGGCGGGCAAAAGATCGCCGATCAGAGCGGGGTCCTGGCAGGTGATCACGAAGGACGCCTTGCGATCGGAGAAGTATTGGCCCAGGCGCTCTCTGGCGTCGCGGCGCAGCACGACGTCGACATCATCGATCAGTATCAGTTGCACGTCGTCGGCGAGCGCGGTGGCCACGTCGGCGGCCGGATCCAGTGTCTCGTGGCAGGAGATCACGGCGACTTCGCGACGAACGGTGTTGATGTGTTGTGGCAGCACGTGGTTGAGAACTTTCAGGTCACCGTCGATGCGACGCACCCGACCGGCCAGTGTGAAGAGCAGCGCGCTCTTGCCTGCTGGGCCGTGGCCATGCACTACCAGCAGTTGTCCGCGGCCGAGGGTGATATCGACCCCGGCGTACACGTCTCGGCCGCGGTCGTCGACGCGGCGCAACCCAAGCGCGTTGATCGCGTCATCGGAGTCGGGTGACGGCCAATCGGCAAGGCGCAGTTCATGGATTAGCGCGTCGCCTTCCGCGTCGAAGATCGGTAGCCTGCGATCGATCCACCCGGGCAGACCCCACGCGCGGCGGCCGAGCAACGCGAGCACCGCAGGCACGAGCGTCATCCGGACCAGGAAGGCATCCACGAACACGCCGACGGCCAAGCTGAAGGCGATCGGTTTGATGGTGGCGCTGCCCTCGGGCACGAACGCGGCGAACACCGCGAACATGATCGCAGCTGCCGCGACAACGACGCGAGAGGCAGAGATGAAGCCGGATTCGATCGCCTCGTGCGGATCACCGTGGTGCACGTAGTGTTCGCGGATACGGGACACCAGGAACACCTCGTAGTCCATCGCGAGGCCGAAAAGGACGCCCATCAAGATGATCGGCAGGAAGCTGACGACACTGCCGGTGTGGGTGACGTGCAGCGCGCTGGCCAGGTGGCCTTGTTGGAACACGAACGATGTCGCGCCGAACGCTGCGCCCACCGAAAGCAGGTATCCGGCGGTGGCTTTGACCGGCACCCAGATGGAGCGGAACACCATCGCCAGCAGCACCAAGGAGATCCCGACCACCAGAATCGCGAACGGTAACAGCGCACCGCTCAATTGCTTGGACACGTCGATGCCGACGGCGGTGATGCCGGTGACTGCGGTGTCCACTCCGTAGCTGTCTTGGAAATGCTGGTGTTGGCCGCGGATGGCTTTCACCAGGGCTTCGGTTTCCGCTGAGTCCGGTGCCGCAGCGGGCACGACTTGGACGACTCCGGTGTCGGCCTTGGGGTTTGGTGTCGCGAGTGGCACGCTGGCCACTCCGGGCAGGTGGCTGATGTCCGCGGCGATCTTGTTGACCACACCGATGGGGTCGGTGCTGGTGATGATGTCGGCGGTGACGATGAGCGGGCCGTTGTAGCCCGGGCCGAAGTGCTCGCTGACCACCCGATAGGTGTCGCGGGCCGGGCTGCCTTCCTCTTCGGTGCCGTTGTCCGGCAACGCAAGGCGCAGGTCAGCGGCCGGAATCGCGCACACCGCGAGACCGGCGATCACCACCACCACGGTGAGCAGCGGGACGCGGGTGGCCAGCCGCACCCAGGCGCGGCTGATCCGCGCACGCTGCGGGCCGTGCTTGCCCTGCGGTTTGGGGGTCTTCGGTCGCAATCGTTCTCCGGCGAAAGCCATCAGGGCGGGAACCAACGTCACCGCGATCGCAACCGCCACGGCCACCGCCGCGGCGGCAGCCAGGCCCATGGTGGTCAAGAACGCGATACCCGCCACCGACAGGCCCAGCAACGCGATCAGCACGGTCAGGCCTGCGAAGATCACCGCGGACCCGGCTGTGGCGGTGGCCCGCGCAATGGACTCCTCGACGTCCAGGCCCTCGGCGAGTTGGTCGCGGTGTCGCGACAGCAGGAACAGCGCATAGTCGATGCCGACAGCCAAGCCGAGCATCACCGCCAGCATCGGAGCCGTCGACGAAACCGGGGTGAAGAGGGTGGCCGTAAAGATCAGCGCCACCGAGATGCCGACACCGAGCACCGCGGTCACCAGCGGCATCCCTGCGGCGATCAGGGACCGAAACACCATGAGCAGCACTACGAATGCGATCGCGAGACCGATCCCCTCGGTGGGGCTGAGCTTGGGCACGGGATTGGAGAACGCGGGTCCGCCGACCGCCACGGTGGCGCCATGTCCGATCGCCGCTGCGAGATGCTCGCCGATGTCGGTGAGCTGATTTCTAGTGTCTTGCTTGACATCGGCCAGCGCAATGGTCAACTGGGCGGTGACAATCGCGGCGCGATGATCGGCAGAGATCGCCGATTGTATCCGCGGCTGCTCACCGCCGGCGACTTGGCCCATTGGGTTGGGGTCGAAGGGATTGATCACCGAAGCGACCTGATCTGTCTTCTTGATCGTTTCGACGGCGTTGGCGGTCGGGGCGGAAGCGAGCTGCGTGACGTCCTGACCGGATGGGACCACGATCACCAACTGCGCCGAGGTTCCGCTCGTCTCCGGGAACACCCGCCCGAGATAATCAAGCGCGTCCTGCGACTGAGTGCCCGGAATTTCGAAGGTGTCATCGGTGCCCTTGTTGAATAATGCGCCACCGCCGGCCAACACGAGTACGACGAGCCACACGGCAACCACAGCCAGTCTGCGCTGAGCCGCAAGCCGGCCCAACCGATAAAGAAACGATGACACCGAGGTCTCCTAACGCTTCCTGAATGGGTGTTAGCCGATGAGCGGTTTGCGGTTGGCGACAAGTTGGTTGAGGCGCGCCTGCATGGTGGCCTCGACGCGGGCGGCGAAATCTTCGGCTGATTCGTCGGGGTGCGCAGTCATCGGAGGCAGCACCGCGGTGATCAACTTGGTTGGCAGTGCGACATAGGGGAGCATCCCGGCGACTCCGACGCTGACTCCCCAGGGGATCGACACGCTGATCGGAAGCGCCTTGACTCGCAGATGCCGGTGCAGCCGCAGCCGCCGCGCAAGGTGTTGGCCGTCGGAGACGACGAACAACGAGTCGCCGGCACCCGCGGTGACGACAGGCACGACCGGCACATCGTGGCGGCTCGCGGGCCGACCACCGAGGACTTCGGCGACTCGCCCGGCGCCCACCGTCCACGCCAGTTGGTGAACCAGCGCGGTGATGGGTCGTGTCAGTGCCGCTTTCTCGCGTACGGCGAACATCGCGAGCACGTTGAGGTCGGCCAGGCCGCCGAAACCGTGGTTAGCGACAATCAGCGCGGGCTCGGGTATTTCGGCGTCGATGTGGACCTCGTGGCGGTGATACCAACGCAGGTAGCGCGGCACGGTGGCGCGCATGGCCGTGACGACTGTTGACGATGTGGCGGTCATGACCGCTCCTTGAGGTCCCATGTCAGGGCGTAGTGGCCGAGCGTGGCGCGGATAGCCTCTGGGGCGGCGGCGGGGTTGGTAATGACCGTGACCACGATTGATCCGTCGTTGATGGTGGCGTCGACGCCGTCGACACCGACAGTCCCGGTGAGTGCCTCTTCGATAGCGATGCGGGCCGCATCGGCGCGCAGGCTTAGCTTGTAGGGCTTGCCGATGGCGGTGACCGGAAGTGCGTCGATGATGGTCACCGACTTGGGTACCGCGGCACGCTCGCCGACATGCGTTGCGGCCCACGCCGCCAGCTCCACTTCGGTGACGGCGGACCCGGGTGCCACGGTCACGCAGGCGACGGGCACCTCGCCCGCGCGTGCGTCGGGTCGGCCGACGGCTGCGGCGGCGGTGACGTCGGGATGGGCCAGCAACGCATCTTCGATGGTGGCGGGGTCGATGTTGTGGCCGCCGCGGATGATGAGATCCTTGGCGCGTCCGGTCAGATGCACGAAGCCGTCGGTGTCTACCCAGGCGAGATCACCGGTGTCCAGCCACCCGTCGTTGAGCTTTCCGAGACCGTCGAGCACATAGCCGTCGCTGCGGCGGGCGGTGAGGTATCCGGGGAAAACGGTCGGCCCGCTGATCGCGAGATTGCCGACCTCCCCGCACGGTAGGTCCTGCCAGCGACCGTTGTCGTCTATGCGCACCGTCTTGACGTGCTGATAGGGAAGGCGTTGTCCCACCGAGCCGGGTCGGGGATGGTCGGGGAAGCTGCGCACGCTGGCGCAGGTGCCCTCGGTGAGTCCGTAGCCTTCGATGAGCGGAACGCCGGTGTGTGACTCGAAGTCTTTGCGCACCGCCGCGGGCAGTGCCGAGGCCCCGACCAACGCGTAACGCAGGCTGGAGATGTCGGCGTCGACCGGACATTGGGCAAGGACGGCATAGACGGTCGGCACCGCGCTCATGGCGCTGATCCCGTAGTGCGCCACGATTTTCCAGAAGTTTGCGTAGAGCGCCGTGTCGCGGTATCCCAGCGGTCCCGCCCACACCGCATGCTGGCCGCGCAGCAGCGGCGCCAACAGCGTCACCACCAGTGCATTGACATGGAACAGGGGTAGACCCGCGAGAAGCGTGGAGTGTTCGTCGAGCAAGGTGTTGGCGGCAATCATCCACGCGTCGGTGACCTCGTTGGCATGGGTGTGTGCGGCGGGTTTGGGTTTGCCGGTGGTTCCACCGGTGTGAAACAGCGCCGCCAGGTCTGTGGCGGCCGGCGCCTCACCGTCGAAGACCGACCCGTCATCGTCGTGCGGAAAGTCACTGAAGTAGCCGATGGTTGCGCCATCGATGGCCGGCGCGGGGGCGGCCGAACCCCGATCGCCGGTGGGGCGCAGCAACAAAACGGTGTCGATGACACCGGCGCCGACAAGGTGCTGGGCGACCTGCCAACTCGCCTCGTCGAGTCCGGGTGCCGCAGCGATCAAGACCCGTGCGCCGCAACGCGCCACGAGGTGAGCGATGTGCTCGCCGGACAGTGCGCCGTTGATCGGTGCAGCGATGCCGGCAAGTTGAGCGGCCAGGGTGGCGGTGATCAACTCGTCGCAGTTGGGGCTGATGATCGCGACGGGATCGTGGCGAGCTATGCCTTTGCGGTGCAGCATGTTTGCGGCCTTGTGCACATCTGTCAGCAATTGACTGAACGTGCGGGTGCTCGGCCGGCGCCAACGATCGGCATCCGGCATCACCGTCACTGCAGCGCGGTCGGGCCATAGAGTGGCGGCGCGCTTGAGCACCGCATACGTCGAGTCCGGAAGGCCACGCTGGGACAACGGAGTCGACTCAATGGCCTCGAGGTCGTTTGGCGTGGCGTAGCGCGGCCACAGCAAGTCGTTCATCGCGCAGCTCGATGTGTAGGGCGGGTGATACCGAATGAGGTGACGACGTCAATGAGCTCAGCAGCGCCGGCTAACGCCGGCGCGGTTGTACGCCAGGCGACGTGTCCGTCCGGTCGGACGAGCACGGCGCCGTCGCTGCCGACCTCGAACAAGTCGAGAACTGTGTACGGATCTGGGGCGACGGCAGTGTCTAACCCCACCACACTGACCGGTATGTCGGCGGGAAGGACTTCATGCCAACTGCGCGGGGAACTCGTGAACAGTGTGAAGTCCCGCAGGTCGAGCAGGTCGTGGCTGGACACGATGTCACCGTCGTCAACGAGCCAGGTATGCGGCAAGCGAGCACCGGGCCAGGTGGTGGGCCTGTAGTGCACCACCCCTTCGCCGTCTACCGGTTGCGGAGTTGTCTCGCTCCGGATCAGCGGACCAGAGTATGCGTACCCGAACTCCAAGCCAGTAGAGGCGAAGTGCTCCAGCTGGGCGGGAATGCGGTTCCTGATCGTGGCGCGGCGATAGCGGGCGCGCGCGTCGTTGCCGAGCAGTGCTGATGTCCGATTTGTCGCCAATCGCATGAGACCGTCCGTTACGTGGCGCATGATCGGTGCGGGAATGAGGTCGAGCACCCGGTGGTTGAAGGCCGCGGTTACGCGCGCCAACGAGCGGTTGCTCAAACCAGTGCCCTCCATCGCCTCGTCGAGAAGGAAGTGGTTGGCCACACTCTGGGCTGCGAATCGCTCGACGACCGGGCGCCGCTCACACTCGTAGCTCGTCAGCAGCGTCGCGGGGGCGCGTCCCTCGAGGACAGCAGCCAGCTTCCAGGCCAGGTTGTGTGCGTCCTGCACGCCGCTGTTGAGACCGAACCCGCCGGTGTGCGGGAACCGGTGCGCTGCATCACCGGCGAGGATGACGTTGTCGACAGCGAAGTGCTCAGCAGTCTGACTGGTCATGGTCCACGTTCCAGTGGAGTGGATTTTGAATGCCACGCCCTCGCCGATCACCCGGGGCAGGACTTGGGCCCAATAGCTGCGGCTGTTCGCTGCGATGTCCTGACGCTTACTGAGGTACGGGCTCATGAGGACGTAATCGTTGTTCGCATGGGCGATCAGCACGCCGCAGAAGGAAGGCGAGTAAATCCAGTTCAGCAGAGGTCGGCTGGTGTCGCCGAAAAGCTCGGCATGAAAGAAGACGCTGCCCATGTTTGCCAGGACGGGTCCGCGCATCTGGATACCCAGTGTGTCCCGAACCCTGCTGTTCGCGCCGTCGGCTCCGATCAAGTACCGGGACACGATCTCGATGTCGGTTACCTCTGGACCGGACGCGTGAACGGTAACCCGAGACCCGTCAAAGACGACATCCTGAGACGACAACCCACGTCGGAAGTCGATGAGGGGTTCCTGCTCCAACGCGTCCCACAGGATCGGCATGAGCAGGTGTTGACCGATGTGAGAGATGAGAAACGGGCTGTGGCCCTGGACCCGGTCCACTTGTTCGCTGTCGGACAGCAGGTCGATTTTACCCAGCGGTGCCCCGCGGAGGTCTGTGCTCCATTGGATGATGCTGACGTCTTCAGAGGGCGGCGCGAGAGCGGTGATCTGTGCAGCGAGTTTCGGCGACGCTCGTCGCCAGATCTCTTGCGAGCGGGCGTTGATGACATGGGCTGCGGGATGGTTGAAGGAGGACGAGCGTCTCTCGATAACGGTGCTGGCGATGCCGTAGCGGGCCAGCAGCAGGGCGAGCGTGCAGCCGGTCGACCCTGCGCCGACGATGGTTACCTCAGGCATCACAGCGTCCTCAGGTTCAGCGTCTGGCGGTTGGCTTTTTGGGTGGTGCCGGGACGGGTGCCGGCGCCCTGCTTGAGCAATTCGGCGTCGGGCACACCCGCCCGGAGCTTCTCCAGCAGATAGCTCGGATCGATGTTCATGCCGATAGGGTTTTCGGAAAATGCGTCGGTGTTGAAGTAGTCAGCGGTCTCTTTTGCTGTTGTGAAGTTCTCGACCTGGAACTCCAGTCGGATGCCGTCGGGGTCCTCGTAGTAGAGCGAGGTAGTCGGGCCATGGTTGATGGCCCATACAGGCTCGATGCCGTTTGCTTGCAGTTGCTCCCACTTGTGCAAGAGGTCGCCAAGGGAGGGAAAGGTGAATGCCAGATGGTCTATCCCGTAGATCTTGCGGCGCAGCTTGGCGAGTGGGAAGGCGACCTTGAGTTTGCTGGGCAGCTTGATCAGTGCCAGTCGGTGGCTTTCTTCGTCCCAGGTAAGGAACGCGATGGAGTCGTCCTCGTGCACGACATGCGCGCCGAAAACGAGCCCGTACCAGTCGATCATCTCCCTCGCGCGGGCAGTCTTGACGACCCAGTGGGCGAGGTACGCGGGTCCGGAGGATTGTGTCATTGGGATGCGCCTACTTACAGCTTCGGCCGGAATGTGTTGTCACGGTGTTGTGTTGGGTACCGAGGTCGAGCGCTCCATCGTCGGTGCGTATGGACGCCACTACCTCATCGCCGGGCTTGAGGTAGGCGGGGTTGCGGCGCTGCATTTTCACGAACAGCTTCCATTTCTGTGCATCAGGCAGCAAAGCGGCAACGCGCTGAACCATTGCTTTGGGAGGGTGGATGGCGACACCACCGGGGGTGCCGGTAAGCAGGAGGTCACCCACTGCGAGGTCCTCCAAGTATGAGAACTCAGTGAGCGTTTCCGCCGGGCCGAATACCATTTCGCCGGCCAGCGCGTCCTGCCGAACGCCGCCGTTGACAGACAAAGTCAGCCGCAGATCACGCCATCGGTCTACTTCGTTTGGGTCGGGGATGCACAGGTAAGGGCCGACGGGGCAGAACGTCCTATAGCTCTTGCCTTTGTAGTACTGCCCTTGCGAAAGTTGGATGTCGCGGGCGCTGACATCGTTTGCCACGACGAACGCTCCGATGTATTCGCCCACACGGTCAGCTGAGACCACGGTAGGTGCTGTGATGGCCTTGCCGATCACAATGCCGAGCTCGATCTCGTAGTCCAGCAGCTTCACATGAGACGGAGCCACGATATCGTCCCGTGCCCCGGTGAGAGACCCGCTGGACTTGGTGAACAGCAGGTTGTAGGGCCGGTTTGGGTCCATGCCGGATTCGGCGATGTGGGCTTGGTAGTTGGCGCCTTGGCAAATGATTCTGGCGCCAGCGACGGGGTTGAGAGGCGTGAGGTCTGCCAGCGGGATTCCGGGTTTGCCAGACTCGGCTAGCAGGGTCCGGGCTGCGTCTGCGCCTTGGTGAAGCACGTCGGCAGTGGTCGCATACTCGCCTGGCAGCGGTAGGACGGTGTTACCGCGCACGACGCCCCACGTCGGATCGTCGTTGCCGGTCGAGTAATGCAGCAGGTTGATTGCCATGCGTCAAGTGAAGCGTCGGCGGGCGCGAGCGTGCTTGGGCTGTGCTGCAAATCCTGGCGCGGGTGTTGAACTTCAGTCCAAACGTGATTCAGGTGCCTACCGAATCGGCTAAGACGGTGGCCCCGAGTTCCGCGGCGAGCGTGAGGGCGGCCTGGAGCTGCATGCGGCGGCTGTCGATCGGCCGGTCGCGCTGCTGCTCGGCAGGTGTCGACGGTCAAGGACACCGCGATGGTCACCACCGCGGCGAAGATGGCGTTGTGGCGGCGTGATCACGGCGGCCGCCAAGTTGGTGACTGGGAGTCACGTTCTTGTGGTCATTCGGTTCACTTGAACTCTCGCAAGCCACGGGATAATGGGTGTGGCCGCATCGGGCAGCGTACTCGGCTGGTGTTCGGTAGCTCAGGGCCGAATGCCGGTGTCGCTGGTTGTGCTCTTGCTGGGAGACGCCACGACCATGGCGACCAAGAAAGCAACGTTGCTGTTGATAAAACGTAGTGACTGAATCGACGAAGTTAGGGCGCAACGCTGGCGAGCACGGACGTCAGAAGGAGTTCGAATGCTCGATCGTCGGGCGGTACTGGGGCGCTGGTGAATCCGCCCTCGTCGGCGGACTCCGTCTGCGGTACTGCGTTGTGCTTTTGTGCCAATCTCGCGAGAAGTATCGACCCTCGAACGAGTTCCGACACCGCGGAGTATGTGTCGTGGGCTGTCTGCTCGTCGAGACCGGAATCGATCATGTTGGCGATCGCTTTCTGCGTCTCCTGTTCGCCGAGCCGTCGTGCCAGCGGGCTCAGTGCGCCTCGAATGAGGATCAGGTCCGTCAACACCGGATCGCTGAGGAAGGTCCGGCGCACGCCGCGTGCGTGCGCCTTCAACGACTCGCGCCAATCGTCCGACTCGGCGAAGCGCGGCAAGCGGCTGCGGCGCAACGCGCGGTCGGTCATCGCGTCGAGGAGCTCTGATTTGTTGCGTACGTGCCAGTAGATGCTCGTTACGCCGACGTCCAGCGATTTGGCGACCAGCGGAATGCTGAGTTCCTCGATTGACGACTCCGCTGCTATCGCGAAGGCTGTCTCCACGATCGCATGTTCAGTCAGCGAGCCTCGCGCTCGTCGGACTGATTGTCGCTCCGGCTTTGAAGCCTGCACGCTCACCTCCTTGCCCACCGCTCAGCGCGTAGAAGTCGTGGCGCTCGTTGTAGTACAGCGGCGCTTCCTCGCGCATCCGCCGCCACACCGGATATGGATCGTCGTCGATGTCGAAGTCAAACGGGTCGTAATACAGGTCAACGATTTCCTGGTTCATCGTGTCAGCGCCGGATCTGACGGGTCACGATAGACGGGCCGGCCAGTGGCGCGTCGAGCAGGCCGGGCGCGGCGTCGATGACCGCGGGGATGGCGTTGATCGCCGCCATCGCCGTCGCGGCGACGCCGGGGTTGGTGGCGTCGCTTGGTGCGGGATCCAGATGGAGGTCGAGGGTCATGTTCGGGTTTCCTTCGATGCGAAACACCATGCCTCCCTGGCCGGGTTGTGCGGGGCGCGGCCAAGAGTCGGGCCATGGCGTCGAGGTCACCGCGGCGAAGTACTGAACGGAGACGACGGGACGCTCGTCATGCATCGCGGCGAGTTGCCAGCGGTGGCCGCAGATGGTGTCCTTCGGGATCACCCCGAGTGCGGTGTCCAGATCGTGCGGAGCCAGGATCGTCTCCCAGTCCAGTGCCACTCGTTGGACGTCCACGCCCAGTGTGTCGGCGATGTAGCGCACGACGGGTTCCCAGTCGTTGTTCACCTTGCCGACAGCGATGCGAATCGGGACGTGGCCGTCAGGTTTTCCGAAGCCCATCGACTCGTGCAGCACCTCCCAGATCGGGTAGGACAAGTCGAGGTCGAGGGCGTATTCGTCCATGCGGTAGGAGTCGATCACCCCGGCACCCGATAGTAGAGCGGTGGGCAGGTTGAGGCTGACGAAGCCGGGTTCGCACCCGGTGGCGTAGAAGGTCGAGTTACCTTGACGCGCGGCGTTTTCAATCGGTTCGCGCCACTTGGCCGGTGCCGCCTTCGGATACACCATGGGGATAGCGGAGATGGTGACGACGTTGATGCCGGCTTCCAGGTAGCCGACGATGTCGGCGATGACCTCGTTTTCTCGTCGGACGGCGGTCGCGCAGTAGGCGATGCAATCGGGCTTGGCGTCCAAGATTGCTGCCAGGTCATCAGTCGCCACAATGCCGACGTCGGGTCGTCCGCAGAGTTGACCGGCATCCGTGCCCACCTTCGTCGGCGAGGACACCTTGAGCCCGGTCAGCTCGAGTGCGGGGTCGTCGATGATTGCGCGCAACGCAACGCTGCCCGTCATGCCGGTGCCGACGTGAACGACGCGACGCTTCGCGGTGTCAGGAGATGAAGTCACAGGCCATGCCTCTCAGGACGCTAGCAGCGGTTGCCAATCAGACTGTCCACAACGTACTGTACCTGACACCAGTATGGCTTACCAGTAGCTGTTGCAGTAACGGTGCAGACGAGGGGTATGGTGCACGTGCCGGAGCGGACCATCGTCATCACTGGGTCCAGCGACGGCGTCGGTGCAGCAGCGGCCCGGCGGTTGGCGGCCGGGCGCGACAACGTCGTCGTCATCGGGCGCTCCGTGTCGAAGACGAAGGCGATTGCCGACGAACTCGGTACCGACTATCTCTGTGCGGATTTCTCCGACCTCGCCCAGGTGCGGGCCTTGGCCGCGGATCTGCGGCAGCGTTATCGGCGAATCGACGTGCTGGCCAACAATGCCGGAAGTGTCTTTGCGGCGGATGGCCTCACCATTGACGGGTTCGACAGCGTGCTTCAGGTGAACTACCTTGCGGCGTTCCTACTCACCACCTCGCTGATGGACGTGTTGGTCGCCTCCAAGGCGCGGATCATCTGCACGTCGAGCTCGTCGCAACGGTTGGTGCGCCCAGGCGTATCGGTGGACGACCTACTCTGCGTCAACCCGGTGCGCCCGACGGTTGCCTACGGGCGCTCCAAGGTCGCGCTCGTCATGTTCACTCGGGAATTGCACCGTCGCTACGGCGGACTCGGTGTATCCGCCGCATCGTTTCACCCCGGCTTCGTCAACAGCAACTTCGGCCCGGCATCGGGTTCACGGGTCCTTGCGGTCATGCAGCGGGCGCACACCGAACGGCTCGTCGGCATCACCCCGCAGGCAGCCTGTGATCAACTCGTGTGGCTGGCCTCCGACGAGAATCAACACTTCGAGCCCGCCGGCGAGTACTTCGTGAAGCGGCGCGTCGGTCGCGCGCACCGGATCACTTACGACTCACAACGCTCGCGTGAGTTATGGGAGCGGACGTCGGCGCTGGTCAGCAGGAAGCGTAGGGCGTCGCAGTGATCCAACCCATCCGATTCGGAGTGGTCGCCTCGGGTGTTGAGGTGCACGACCTCGCCGCGACCGCCAAGCAGGCCGAAGGCATGGGGTTTTCGAGCATTGCGCTCAACGATCATTTCAACTCGGCCGCGGCACCGATGCTGGGTCTGCAGGCAATGGCGGCCGCCACCTCGCAGATTCGAATCGCGACATCGGTGCTCAATCAGGATCTGCGCCACCCCGCCGTTCTCGATAGGGGTAAAGAAAGTTCTCACATCTCAAGTCAGAGGCGGTCGATGCGTATTGGTGCACCTGCCGTCCGTGTGGCGGGATGCGGAGGCGCTGCGAGGACGGCTTCGGCTTGCAGTGCTGCTGAGGTGCTGAGAGCACCGAGATGGGGCGCTGATGGTCGGGCGGGGTGGTGTGAGCGGGGTTCTGGCGAAGCGGGAGCCGAGGCGCGATTGGCGGGGCAGCCTCGGCGGTTGGCGCATGTGCGGGGCGTGGTGATAGCAGCGCAGCAGCTCGATCAGCATTTTGACGCAGAGACTGCTGATTGCTTGGCGGCCGCGGCGTGGTTACACGATATCGGCTACGCACCCTCGGTGTGCCGGGCGGGTTTCCATCCGCTCGATGGCGCGGAGTTTGCCCGGTGGGCGGGCTTCGGTGAGCTAGTTGCGTCGTTGGTGGCGTTTCACAGCGGAGCGCACTTGGAGGCGTCCGAGCGTGGTCTACAGGGGTTGTCGGAGTTCAGTGATCCGCCCAGCGACGTTCTGGATGCGTTAACGTTCTGTGATTTGACGACCGGCCCGGATGGGACGCCGGTGTCGGCTAATGATCGACTAAGTGACGTGTTGGCTCGGTATGGGCCCGAGGATCCGGTGCATCGCGCGGTCGACGCGGGCCGCGAGGAGCTGTTAGCCGCAGTCCAGCGAGTGCGCGACCGGCTCTAACCCGACCTGGGTCAGCCGAGATAGGGACTGTCGCGGTGCTGTAAGTAGTGGTCGATGCGCAGTCGCATCGAGGGGCGTGCCGTCACCGAGCCAGTACGACCCGGCGCGGAATCGTCATCGTGACCCGCGAGGCTGGTCCCATTCGGCGATCCGCGCGATACTCGACAACCCGGCGTACTGCGGTATCCGTGTTTGGGGCAAGCAGGAGAAATACGAGGTCCTGGTCAACCCCGACGATGTTGAGGCGGGGTACGAGACTCGTATGCGGTGGCGTGATGAGGCCGACTGGATCGCACCAGACCGCCGAACACATGAAGCGCTGATTCCCGATGAACTGGTGCAGGCTGTGCGCCTTCGGACGCAGGCACGGCGTGGTCCCGGTCTCGTGTGCAGCAGAGAATCGATCGTGCCGTATGCGCTGCGCGGGCTCCTGTTCTGTGCCGCGTGTGGACGGCGGATGCAGGGCGCCGCTCGCGTCGGGAAACGAACGACCCGCATCCTCTACCGTTGCGAGCTGGGTAAGTCGCGTTCTGTACCTGTGGACCTCAGTGATCATCCGCGTACCGTCTATCTCCGTGAAGACGAGGTGACTGCGCGACTTGACGAGTGGATTGCCACCCTGGCCAATCCGGAAGAGCTCGCACGCGGGCCGCACGTGGACCCGGCAGCCGTACTGGCTACGCCGCCCTGCAGCGCCAGCTTCGCGAGGCGAATACCAAGGTTGCTGCGTTGGTTACCGCCGTGGAGTCCGGCGTGGCAGTGGAGGACTTGACCGCGGCATTGCGGCGCCGCACCGCCGAGCGCGACCACCTGAAGGCCCGTCTTGAGCAAGCGGAGCGGCCTCGCGTCATGTCTGCCGCACAGATCAGCGAGTTGGTCGAGGAGCTGGGCGGGCTGTCAGCGGTGCTCGGTGAGGCAACCGGGGCGGAGCGTGCTCAGGTGTACGCAAGCCTGGGCCTGCGTCTTGATTACGATCCGCATCTGCGACAGGTCAAGGCGACGGCCGACTTGAGTCGTGTCGCCGGATGTGTGATCGCGGCTGCGCCGCTCAACACACTCCCTCGGCTCGGAAATGGACGCGAGCGTCCATTTCGCTTGCCTCAGTCGGGTGTCCGAGGGGGGACTTGAACCCCCACGCCCATTAATAGGGCACTAGCACCTCAAGCTAGCGCGTCTGCCATTCCGCCACTCGGACCGACCAACTGCGCACCACGGCAGTCGGGGCAGCTAAGGCTATCGGATCGGGCTGCCCAGACCCAAACTTGACGTCCTTGAGATGGTAGGAAAGGTGATTGTGACCGCCCCTACCGACCCCCGCGACGCGGTGGTGGAACTCGTCAGCCGCCTGATCCAGTTCGACACCACCAACACCGGTGAACTCGACACCACCAAGGGCGAGGCGGACTGCGCGCGCTGGGTCGCCCAGCAGCTCGAAGAGGTCGGCTACCAAACCGAATACATCGAATCCGGCGCGCCCGGGCGCGGCAACGTCTTCGCGCGGCTGGCCGGGGCCGACCCGTCCCGCGGGGCGCTGCTCATCCACGGTCACCTCGATGTCGTCCCCGCCGAGCCTGCCGATTGGAGCGTGCACCCGTTCTCCGGCGCGGTCGAGGACGGCTACGTGTGGGGCCGCGGCGCGGTCGACATGAAGGACATGGTCGGCATGATGATCGCGGTGGCCCGGCATTTCCGCGCCGCCGGCGTCACCCCGCCGCGGGACCTGGTGTTCGCGTTCGTCGCCGACGAGGAAGCCGGCGGGAAATACGGGGCGCACTGGCTCGTCGAGCACCGCCCGGACCTGTTCGAGGGGGTGACCGAGGCGATCGGCGAGGTCGGCGGCTTCTCGCTGACGGTGCCGCGCCGCGACGGGGGAGAGCGGCGGCTGTATCTGATCGAGACCGCCGAGAAGGGCATCGCCTGGATGCGGCTGACCGCCGCGGCCGCGCCGGGCACGGCTCGATGGTGCACGACGACAACGCGGTCACCGCGGTCGCCGAGGCGGTGGCGCGGCTGGGGCGCCACCAATTCCCGCTGGTCGTCACCGACACCGTCGTGCAGTTCCTGACCGCGGTCGCCGAGGAGACCGGCTACACCTTCGACCTGGACTCACCCGACCTGGAGGGCGCGATCGGCAAGCTGGGCCCGATCGCCAAGATCGTGAAAGCCACCCTGCACGACACCGCCAACCCGACCATGCTCAAGGCCGGCTACAAGGCCAACGTGATCCCGGCCAGCGCCGAGGCGGTGCTGGACTGCCGGGTGCTGCCCGGGCGCAAGGCCGCCTTCGAAGCCGAGGTCGACGCGCTGATCGGCCCGGACGTCACCCGGGAATGGGTCAGCGACCTGCCGTCGTATGAGACCACCTTCGACGGCGACCTGGTCGACGCGATGAACGCCGCGCTGCTGGCCACCGACCCCGACGCCCGCACCGTGCCCTACATGTTGTCCGGCGGCACCGACGCGAAAGCCTTCGCCAAGTTGGGGATCCGCTGTTTTGGCTTCATCCCGCTGCGGTTGCCGCCGGAGCTGGATTTCGCCGCGTTGTTCCACGGCGTCGACGAGCGGGTACCCGTGGACGCGTTGAAGTTTGGTACCCAAGTACTGCAGCACTTCCTGACCCACTGTTGAGCACCGACGAGAGGACCGACGCATGACCACGCCCCCCGACCCGTACGCCGGTCAGCCCAGCATCGCCCGCCCGGACCCCTATGCGGCGCTGCCCAAGCTGCCGTCGTTCACGCTGACCTCGGCGTCGGTCACCGACGGCCAGCCGCTGGGCACCGCCCAGATCAGCGGCATCATGGGCGCCGGCGGCCAGGACGCCAGCCCCCAGCTGAGCTGGTCGGGGTTCCCGGCCGAGACCCGCAGCTTCGCGGTCACCGTGTATGACCCCGACGCCCCGACCCTGTCC
>PPEA01000228.1 GCA_002967005.1 Mycobacterium talmoniae | reverse complement strand
GGCCGGCCTGACCGCGCCGCCGCCGACCGGCGACGCCGTGGTGGGCGGCTCCACCGACTGACCGTGACCGACGGCCGTTGCCGAGAATTTACGACCCGGCGGCAACTGCCGGTATTTTGGAGATGCCATGGCTCGCGCGATCCACGTCTTCCGTACCCCCGACCGGTTCGTCGCCGGGACCGTCGGCCAGCCCGGCAACCGCACCTTTTACCTGCAGGCCGTGCACGACACCCGGGTGGTGTCGGTGGTGCTGGAAAAACAGCAGGTCGCGGTGCTCGCCGAGCGGATCGGTGCGCTGCTGCTGGAGGTCAACCGCCGGTTCGGCACCCCGGTCCCGCCGGAGCCCGCCGAGGTCGAGGACCTCAACCCGCTGATCACCCCGGTCGACGCCGAATTCCGGGTCGGCACCATGGGCTTGGGCTGGGATTCGGAGGCCCAGACCGTGGTGGTGGAGTTGCTGGCGGTCACCGACAGCGAATTCGACGCCTCGGTGGTGCTCGACGACACCGAGGAGGGCCCGGACGCGGTGCGGGTATTCCTCACCCCGGAGTCGGCGCGCCAGTTCGCCACCCGGTCCAACCGCGTCATCTCGGCGGGCCGCCCGCCCTGCCCGCTGTGCGACGAACCGCTGGACCCCGACGGGCACCTGTGTGTGCGCACCAACGGCTACCGGCGCGGCGCGTTCCTCGGGCCGGACGACGACGCCGACTCGTGACCGATGAGCGGGAGGCGTTGCGGTGCGGCGAGCTGACCGTCCTGGGGCGCATCCGGTCGGCGAGCAACGCCACCTTCCTGTGTGAGGCGGCGCTGGACGAGCAGCGGGTGCACTGCGTGTACAAGCCGGTCGCCGGCGAGCAGCCGCTGTGGGACTTCCCGGACGGCACGTTGGCCGGCCGCGAACGGGCCGCCTACCTGGTGTCGGTGCAGCTGGGCTGGGACATAGTGCCCTACACCATCATTCGCGACGGACCCGCCGGTACCGGGATGCTGCAGCTGTGGATCGATCAGCCCGGCGACGACGCCGACGAGTCCGCCGCCCGGCCCGACCTGGTGGATCTGGTGCCGGCCGGCCAGCTGCCGGCCGGGTATCTGCCGGTGTTGCAGGCCTACGACTACGCCGGCGCGCCGGTCACCTTGATCCACGCCGACGACCCCCGGCTGCGCCGGATGGCGGTGTTCGACGTGCTGGTCAACAACGCCGACCGCAAGGGCGGGCACGTGCTGCACGGCGTGGACGGCGGCGTGTACGGCGTCGACCACGGGGTGTGCCTGCACGTGCAGGACAAGTTGCGCACCGTGCTGTGGGGCTGGGCCGGCAAACCCGTCGACGACGACACCCTGGAGGCGGTGGCCGGGCTTAGCGAGGCGCTGGGCGGCCCGTTGGCCGAGGCGTTGCGGCCGCACCTGACCGCCGCCGAGATCGCGGCGCTGCGGCAGCGGGCGCGGGCGCTGCTGGATGCACCGGTGATGCCCAGACCCGACCGCCGCCGCCCGATTCCCTGGCCCGCGTTCTAGGGGTGCCGGCTTCGCCCTCCCCGCCGATTGTGCGGCTTCATACGCTTTTCAGCCGCTCAGGCGTATGAGATCGCACATTCGCGACCGCCGTCGCCGGCCTCGACGCCACCGGTTCAGGCTCGGCGTCATCCGGCGACGGTCGACGCCTTGGCCGAGGCGAAACCGGCCGTCGGGAATACTGCCAAGGGTGACGTTGACCGACGCGGCGCTGGCCGCCGAGCTAGCCGTCGACGCCGGGAAGTTATTGCTGGCGGTGCGCGACGAGGTGGGGTTCGACTACCCGTGGATGCTCGGCGACGCCGGTGACCGCCGCGCCAACGCGTTGATCCTGCAGCGCCTGCAGCAGGCCCGCCCGCGCGACGCGGTGCTCAGCGAGGAGGCCGATGACGATTTGGCCCGGCTGGCGGCCGACCGGGTGTGGATCATCGACCCGTTGGACGGCACCCGCGAATTCTCCAGCCGAGGCCGCTCCGACTGGGCCGTGCACATCGCGCTCTGGCAGCGCGACGGCGACGGCCACGGCGCGATCACCGACGCGGCGGTGTCGCTGCCGGCCCGCGGCAACATCGTGTACCGCACCGACACGGTGACCGACCCCGCGGCGCGGGCCGCGGCGCCGACCCGGTGCGGGTGGCGGTCAGCGCCACCCGCACCCCGGCCATCGTGCGGCGCCATGCAGCCAGGTGCTGGCCGATCGAGACGGTGCCGATCGGGTCGGCCGGGGCCAAAGGCGATGGCGGTGGTGGCCGGCCACGTCGACGCTACCTGCACGCCGGCGGGCAGTGGGAATGGGATTCGGCCGCCCCCGCCGGGGTGGTGTTGGCCGCCGGCCTGCACGCCTCGCGGCTCGACGGTCGCCGCTGCGCTACAACCAGCCCGACCCGTACCTACCCGACCTGCTGATGTCGCCGCCGCGACGTGGCCGCGCCGCTGCTGGCGGCGATCCGGCAGGCACTGTACTAGCGGGCACGCTTCGGCTGGGGGTGCCTCCCACCTCGGGCCGTTGACGGCCCGCATCGTCGGCCCGCTTACCCTCGACGGTATGCATTCGTGGTCGGCGGCCCCCGTTCCGGAACTGGCCGGACAGGGTCCGGCGCTGCGCCTGTACGACAGCGCCGACCGCCAGATCCGCCCGGTCGCACCGGGACCGACCGCCACCATGTACGTCTGCGGGATCACCCCCTATGACGCCACCCATCTGGGGCATGCCGCCACCTACCTGGCGTTCGACCTGATCCACCGGGTCTGGCTGGACGCCGGCCACCGGGTGCGCTACGTGCAAAACGTCACCGACATCGACGACCCGCTGTTCGAGCGGGCCGACCGCGACGGCGTCGATTGGCGGGGGCTGGCGTCCGATCAGGTCGCGTTGTTCGGCGCGGACATGACCGCGTTGCGGGTGTTGCCGCCGCACGACTACGTCGCGGCGACCGAGGCCATCGCCGAAGTCGTCGAACTGGTCGAGAAAATGCTGGCGTCGGGCGCCGCCTACGTCGTCGACGGCGAGTACCCCGACGTGTACTTCCGCGCCGACGCCACCGCGCAGTTCGGCTACGAATCCGGTTATGACCGCGACACCATGCTGGCGTTGTTCGCCGAACGCGGCGGCGACCCGGACCGCGCCGGCAAAACCGACCCGCTCGACGCGCTGATGTGGCGGGCCGCCCGGCCCGGGGAACCCAGCTGGCCGTCCCCGTTCGGGCCCGGCCGGCCCGGCTGGCACGTGGAATGCGCGGCGATCGCGTTGAGCCGGATCGGCGCCGGCCTGGACATCCAGGGCGGCGGCACCGACCTGGTCTTCCCGCACCACGAGTTTTCGGCCGCCCACGCCGAAGCCGTCACCGGGGAGCGGCGCTTCGCCCGCCACTACGTGCACGCCGGCATGATCGGCTGGGACGGGCAACACAAGCCCTGGCGGCTTCGAGTGCTTGTGCGTAGGTGTGGTAGCAGTTGCACGCTTGGCGCAGGTCGATCCCGTCGTCGCGCCACTTCTTCATGTTTGGACATATCGATCCGGCCTGAGAGCGCCACCGTTGACCTTGCGTCCGGC
>PPEA01000227.1 GCA_002967005.1 Mycobacterium talmoniae | reverse complement strand
ACGGCGCGAGGTGCGCAAGCAGGTAGATCAGCATGGCGTTCAGTACGGTCCGGCGTTCACCGGCCTGGCCGCGGTGCGCACCGGCGACGGGCCCGGCGACACGGTGCTGGCCGAGGTGGCGCTGCCGAGCCAAATCCGCTCGCAGCAAGATGCCTACGGCATGCACCCGGCGTTGCTGGATGCCTGTTTTCAATCCGTGGCGGCCCATCCGGACGTTCAGGCCCTGGGCGAAGACGGGCTGGCGTTGCCGTTGAGTATCCGTCGCCTCCGTTCCTATCGCACCGCCCGCAGCGCCCACTACTGCTACACCCGGGTGACCAAAGCCGACGCCTCCGGGGTCGAGGCCGATCTCGACGTGCTCGACGAGCACGGGGCGGTGCTGCTCGCCGTGCAGGGGCTGCGCTTGGGCACCAGCAGCGCCGAAGGCGACACCAAAGATCGGCTGCTGGCCGAGCGGCTGCTGGCCATCGAATGGCAGCAACGCGAGGTGCCCGAGCCGGAATACACCGACGCCGGGACCTGGCTGCTGATCAGCACCACCACCCCGGATGCGCTGGGCAGCAGGTTGAGCGAGGTGTTGAAAGGCCGTGGCGCGCAATGCGCCACCATGTGCTGGCCGCAGCACACCGACGACCTCGCCACCCGGGAACAGCTGGCCAGTCAGCTGCGGGCCGGTGGCTTCGCCGGCGTGGTGATCCTCACCGGACCGACGAACGGCGACACCGACGATCCGGTGCGCGGCCGGGAGCAGGTCCAGCACCTGGTGCACATCGTCCGCGAGTTGCCGGACCTTCCCGGCGAGCTCCCGGCCCTGTATGTGGTGACGCGCAACGCCCAGACCGTGGTGCCCGGTGATGTCGCCAACCTGGAGCAGGCCGGGCTACGCGGTTTGATCCGGGTGATCGCCGCCGAGTATCCGCACCTGCGCGCCACCCAGATCGATGTGGACGCCGACACCGGCGCCGAACAGCTGGCGCGGCAACTGCTCAGCGGCTCGGAGGAGGACGAGACCGCCTGGCGCGGTAGCGCGTGGTTTACGGCGCGGTTGTGCCGGGCCCCGCTGCTCCCCGAGGAACGGCGCACCACCGTCGCCAGCCATGAGCGGGACGGCATGCGCCTGCAGATCCGGACCCCCGGTGATCTGGAGAGCCTGGAACTTGTTGCCTGCGACCGGGTGCCGCCGGGGCCGGGGCAGATCGAGGTCGCGATCAGCGCATCCAGCATCAACTTCGCCGACGTGCTCAACGCCTTCGGCCGCTACCCCGTCTTCGAGGGCCCGCCGCCGCAGCTGGGCACCGATTTCGCCGGGGTGATCACCGCGGTCGGACCCGACGTGACCGATCACCGGGTCGGCGATCACGTGGCGGGACTGTGCGCCGACGGCTGTTGGGGCACGTTCATCACCTGCGACGCGCGCGCGGCCGTCACCCTGCCTCCGGGGCTGTCCGATGAGCAGGCGGCGGCGGTGACGACCGCGCACGCCACCGCCTATTACGGACTGCATGACCTGGCCCGCATCGGGCCCGGCGATCGGGTGTTGATCCACTCCGGCACCGGCGGGGTGGGGCAGCGGCCATCGCCATCGCCCGGGCGGCGGGCGCCGAGATCTTCGCCACCGCCGGCAGCGAGGGCCGCCGGCAGTTGCTGCGCGACATGGGTGTTGAGCACGTCTACGATTCGCGAAGCCTGGAGTTCGCCGAGTCGATCCGCGCCGACACCGACGGCTACGGGGTCGACATCGTGCTCAACTCGGTCACCGGCGCCGCACAGCGCGCCGGCCTGGAATTACTGTCCTTCGGCGGCCGGTTCGTCGAGATCGGCAAACGCGACATCTACGGCGACACCCGGATGGGGCTGTTCCCGTTCCGGCGCAACCTCGCCTTCTACGCCGTGGACCTGGGGTTGCTGGCCGCCACCCACCCCGAGCAGGTCCGGGACCTGTTCGCCCGGGTCTACCAGCTCGTCGCCGACGGTGCGCTACCGATGCCGGAAGCCACGCATTACCCGCTCGCCGACGCGGCCACCGCCATTCGAGTGATCGGCGGCGCCCAGCACACCGGCAAGCTGGTGCTCGACGTCCCGCACACCGGTACCAGCACGGTGGTGGTGCCACCGGCACAGGCCCGGGTGTTCCGCCGCGACGGCGCCTACCTCATCACCGGTGGCCTGGGCGGACTGGGGCTGTTCCTGGCCGAGAAGATGGCCGCGGCGGGCTGCGGGCGGATCGTGCTGTGCTCGCGCTCGGCGCCGACTCCGGAAGCAGTGCAGACCATCGAACGCCTCCGCGGCAGCGGCGCCGACGTCGTGGTGGAGTGCGGCGACATCGCCGACACCGGGACCGCTGAGCGGTTGGTGGCGACGGCGACCGGCACCGGGCTTGCGGTGCGCGGCGTGCTGCATCTGGCGGCGGTGATCGAGGACGCCACACTGCCCAATATCACCGACGAGCTGCTCGAGCGGGACTGGGCGGCAAAGGTGTACGGCGCGTGGAATCTGCACACGGCCACCGCCGAGCAGCCGCTGGACTGGTTCTGTTCGTTCTCCTCGGCGGCCGCGCTGGTGGGTTCGCCGGGTCAGGGCGCCTACGCCGCCGCCAACAGCTGGCTGGACGCCTTCACCCGGTGGCGCCGGGCGCAGGGCCTGCCGGCGACCGCGATCGCGTGGGGCGCCTGGGCGCAGATCGGGCGGGCCACCGCCCTGGCCGACAACACCAACGGCGGTATCGCGCCCGACGAGGGCGCCTACGCGTTCGACGTGCTGCTCCGCCACGCCCGCGCCTACACCGGCTATGCGCCGATCGCGGGCACGCCGTGGTTGGTCGCGTTCGCCCAACGCAGTCCGTTCGCCGAAGCGTTCCGCTCCACCGGACAAGACGCGGCGGGCACCAGCAAGCTGCGGGCCGAACTCGATGAGCTCCCCCGCGACGAGTGGCCCACCCGGCTGCGGCATCTGCTCTCCGACCAGATCAGCCTGATTTTGCGGCGCAGCATCGATCCCGACCGGCCGCTGTCCGAGTACGGCATTGACTCGCTGGGCGCGCTGGAACTGCGCACCCGCATCGAGACCGAAACGGGAATACGGCTCACCGCCAGCGATATCACCGTCACCACCATTCGCGATTTGGCGGGAGTGCTGTGCGAAAAGCTCGCTCCCGCCGAGGTCGCCCCTTAGTTGGCGAAGCAGTAGCCGGCACGAGATCGCTTAGCTTTTCAAGGCGTGGATCTTTCGGTAGAGCCAGCTCGCGTAGAACGTGGGAAAAGTGACAAGAAATTGCCTGTGTGAGGGCTGGAGTGAACCTGAGTCAGAATTACACGGGCCGTCGGTGAGAAAAGCCACGAGAATGGCCGGAGGATCGCCGCAACGGGCTCGCGTACCAACTCGCTGAGAACAACCCGTGGAAGCTTCAAAAGAGCCAAACGCCAACGGTTAACGCGGTAGTGTCCCGGCCATGTGGAGCTCGGTGCTGGGGGTGACCGTTCTGATGGCACTTGATCCAATACGTTTCGGTGTCACCCTTCTTTTGATCTCCCGCCCACGACCCGTGCCTAACCTGCTCGCCTATTGGGTCGGCTTCATGATCACAAGTCTTCCCTATCTCCTGGTTCCGCTGGTAATGCTGCACGTCACACCAGGGTTTAAAACTTTTGCGCACGATATGGCCAACCCGACCACGGCTGCGAGCTCCACCGTCCGGCACATTGAAATCGGCGTAGGGGTGGTCACGCTGTTGATCGCCGCTCTTATGGCGGTGCGCTTCCCGACACGCAAGCGGGTTCACCTGTCGACATCGGGCGGCAACACATCGACTCTGATACTGGACCCGGACACACCGACCGCAATTTCGCGCCCGCAAGGCCACCGACAGACTGCGGCGACGCAGGACCGATCCGCAGTGCGGCGGATGGTCGCCCGCGGCCGTAACGCGTGGGACAACGGAGCCGTATGGGTCTCGCTGGTAATCGGTCTCGGATCTATGCCGCCAATCCCCCCGGTTTTCTTCGTACTCACTACCGTCGTGGCGTCGGGCGCCGCTATCGGCACGCAAGTCAGTGCCGCGATCGCTTTCCTCGCCGGGACGCTTGCGGTTGTCGAGATCATCCTCGTCAGCTACCTAGCCACGCCAGCGAAAACCCAAGCAGTACTTGGTGCCGTGCAGAACTGGCTGCGGCCACGCAGTCGGCGGATCCTGGCAGCCATCTTCGCCGTGATTGGGATTTTGTTGGTGATGAACGGCATGGGCACTGCCTAAGCTAATGCGCCGGCTGCTCGTACGGTCATTCCTAGGCCCCGACACCACCGTCAGCCAACACGCCGCAATCCAGCTTTCTCTTCAATAAGGTCCGCGGTGGTCGCAACGCTGGTGGCGGGTTCGGTCATCCGGGTGGCGATCTCGCGGGCTCGAGTGACGCATTGCGGAGAAAGGATCGTGCGCAGGTCCGCGACCAGCGATTCACGGGTGGTGCCCGAAAAGCGCCGGGTTGTGCCGACCATCAACCGCTTTATCTGCGCTCCCCAGATCTGGTGATCGGGCAGCGTCCAGAGTATCAACGTGGGGACTCCGGCGCGCAGGCCTGCGGCAGTCGTGCCCGCGCCACCGTGGTGGACGACCGCGCTGCACGCGGGAAACACCGCCGCGTGATTCGCCGTCCTCACGACCTTGACGTGGTCGAAGTCGGGGAGACCGCTGAAGTCACTCCAGCCCGAGCAAACCAGTGCCCGCTCACCCAACTGCGCGCAGGCCGCGCCGATCATGGCCAGCGTATCCGCGGGAGAGTCGACCGGAATGCTGCCAAAGCCGAAGTAAATCGGCGGCGTTCCCGCGGCAATCCAAGATGTGACCTCGTCGTCGGCGTCAGTCGCCAACTGCAGCGTCAGCGTGCCAACAAAGGGCCGCTGGTCATGCCATTTCGCCCATTCAGCTGCCAGCCCTGGAAAACACACTTCGTCGTACGCCTGGATTTCCAGCGATCCACGTCTGGTCATCCGCCGCGGAGAGGGTGCTTTAGTCTCCGGTAGGCCTAGTTCGCGACGCTGCGCATCCTCAACGCGCTTCGTTTCCCTCCAATGCAACCACTCCAATCCCGCCATTGCGGACCGCATCAACGGAGACGGCAGGATCGGAATCAGGTGCCCGTTGACGCGTGTCGGCCAGGTATGCAGCGTGGCCAGCGGAATGTCGTAATACTCCCCGACGTTCGCAGCTTGCTGCTCGAAAACCGGGCCGCTGATCAGCAGGTCAGCCCCGTCCGCGAGCGATGTCAGCGTCGCGCTCATCTCACCCCAGCATTCGGTAAAGAGCTCTTTAGTTTCGCGTCGCAACCTGTTCAACTCCCTCAGGTTCCCCAAGTTGCGGGGAAAATCCTTCCAGAAGTTGAGGAGGGAATCGTCCTCCAGCACTGATTGCGAATCCGGTCCGTAAGCGACCGCGGCGAGCCCCGCCGACTCGGCGAAGCCAACCACGTCGGGCGAAACAGCAATGCGCACTTCGTGCCCTCTACGAAGCAGTTCGCGACCCACGACGGCGCAAGGCTCAACGTCGCCACGAGCTCCATAGCTTGCCAGCACAAATTTCATCGCGGGTTCTAGCCTTTCACTTCCCCTGTGAATTCTGCGATCGACAGCGGGAGCCTCAGGTCTAGTCGCCCAAGATCTTAACGCAGTATCAGCCGCTACCGGTCTGAAAATTCAAAATTTTTGGGGGAGTGGCTAGACGATCTGTACGAAGATATGACACATCGGCCGGAAGCGCGCGAACATGAATAGCGATCGCTGCAGCAACTAGGTAGGAAGGAGCCTAAGAAGCTGAGTAACGTACTCGAGCTGCTCGACCAGACCGCGTTCGACGTCGAGCGAGCGACAGGAGCCACCAACCAGCTGCAATGTGTCTGGGTCTACAACCGCCCGGTCGACATCGACGGTCTGCGACGACTTCACGAACGTCTTCACCGGGGGCCGTTATTGGGCCGCGGCATCGAACGGTCACCATTGCCGTTTGGCCGTCACCGCTGGACATCACCCAATCGGTCCGCTGATATTGAGATCGTCGCGTCGCCCCGATCGCGGGAAGAATTCGATGCCTGGCTCGACGAGCAGCCCCCGGTCCCCTTGGATGTCCAGCGTGGGCCCGGCTGGCACCTTGCGGTGCTCCCGTTCACCGACGGCGGGGCAGGAATCAGCTTGGTCGCCTCGCATTGCCTCATCGACGGGGTCGGGCTGTGCGACGCGCTGGCGGACGCGGCGTGCGGCCGCGGCACCACCGTTGGCTGGCCCGCTGCTGCATCCCGCCGACCGTGGCGGGCCGTGCGCGAGGACATGCGCCAAACGGTCCGCGATATCCCCGACATCGGCCGCGCCATAGTCGCTGCAGCACGATTGGCCCGGCATAACGGCAGCCAAGCCGGATCTGCCGCCCCGGCAGCTGCTGGCCCGGATGAACGCATCGCCATCCCACGGGAAACGATCTTCGTCGATGCTGACGAGTGGGAAGCCCGCGCACGCTCACTCGGAGGGACCAGCAATGCACTGCTGGCGGGGGTCGCGGCCCGCCTCGCCCGGCGGTTGGGACGGGTCACCCCAGCCGGCTTAGTCACCTTGACGATGCCCGTCAACGAGCGCGGCCCCGACGATACCCGCGCGGGCGCGGTCACCGAGGTCGACATCACCGTCGACCCGACACCTGCGACAACGGATTTGCGTGGAATCCGGGCCGCGATCAAGCAAGCGCTGACGCGGCAGCGAGAAGCGCCCGACGAGCGGTGGGCACTGTTACCGGTCGTTCCGTTGTTGCCGCAGTGGCTGATCCGGCGGATCAGCGTGGTTTATGGCAGCGAAACCCGGGTCGTGTCATCCAATCTCGGCGTCATCGCCCCGGGCGCCAACCGCCCTGACGGCACCGACGCCGACTACTTCGCGATGACGTGGCGTTACCCGCGTGCGACCAAGACCCTGCTGCACCGCGCGGGCGGGGTGCTGGCGGTGTTGTCGGGAACACTGCACGGGCGGGTCTTCATCTCTGTTCTCGCCTATCAGCCGGGCAAATCGAGCGAGGACTTGCGACTCAGCCTGTCGAGCACGCTGAACGAGTTTTCCCTCGCCGGCACGCGTCTGCAATAGCGCAGCTAACCGGTTTCTCGGTACGCCACCGCAAGCTGTGGGCGCCCACGAATGTTGAACGCACTCTTGCGCACCTCAACGGTGATCGTCGGGTCGGCGTATCGGGCCAAGGCGCGCAGCGCGGACGGGCTGTAGGCGCGCAGCGCGCTGATCAGCCCGTCGTGCATCACTGGAAACACCACCGCGAACGGCAGCAAGCACACCAGCTGGACGACATGTACCGGCGCGGAAAGCCGTGGCAGGTCGATGATCAGCAGTTTGTGGGCGACCCGGGTGCTTCGGCGAACACCCGGACAGCCTGCCGCGGAGGTAGGTGGTGGAAGGACTGCGCGAACACAGCCAGGTCGTAGCCCCCGTCGGGGGCGTCGATGGCGGTGGCGTCCATCTCCCGCACGGTGACGCGGGGATGACTGCCCAGGTCCCCCGCCGCGATGGCGGCCACCGAGGTCGGCTCGATGTCGGTGGCCGTGACCTGCGCGGTGGGGTGCAACTTCACCAGAGCCCGCGCCACCCCGCCGTGGCCAGAGCCGAGCTCAAGGATGTTGGGATCGGGCACGTCGGCGACCTCCGCCAGGGCGAGGCGGGCGAACATCTCGTGGTGGCCCAAAATCCGTCCGCCGCGGTCCAGCGAGCGAACCACGCGCCGTTTGAGATCGTCGACGTCGTCGCGGTCCAGGTATTCCGGACGATCGGTCTCCAACAGCCGGTCCAGCCACGACGCGTCCGGACCGCCGCGCGGCATGCGGTCGATATCGAAGGTCTCGCCGGCCATGTCGTTCATCATGGCCGACCACATGCATCCCGCGGGAGGAAAGCAACCACGAAACTCCCCTATATCCCGAATTGCGCTGAGTAGCATGCGGGGAAGGCGCGCCGCCGCAGCTCGCGGGACGGACGGCAAGGAGGCCCCGTGACAACCATTCCTAAAATGTTGGTGTTCGGCCTTGGTGGACTCGTCGTGTTCAGCATGATGCTGTTCTTGCCGGCCTGGACATTCGATTATTGGCAAGCCTGGGTCCTGTTGCTGTTGGTCCTGGCGCTGTCCAACTGGATCCCCGGGATCTACTTGATGCGGAAGAACCCGGCCGCGCTGCAGCGGCGGATGCGTGGGGGGCCGGGGGCGGAAACCCGAACGGCACAAAAGATCGCGATGGGCTGCGCCTGGGTATCCCTGGTCGCGATGTTCGTGGTCAGTGCCCTGGACCATCGCTTTAGTTGGTCGTCGGTGCCGACAGCCGTCTGTGTGCTTGGCGATGTGCTGGTCGCCGTTGGACTTTGTGTGGCGAGCCTGGTGATCATCCAGAACAGCTATGCCGGCGCAACCGTGCGGGTGGAGGAAGGCCAGCAGCTCGTCTCCACCGGACTGTATCGCTGGGTGCGCCACCCGATGTACACCGGCAACGTGATCACGACGATCGGCGTCCCGCTTGCGCTGGGCTCCTACTGGGGACTCGCCTTCGTCATCCCGGCTGTCGTCGCGTTGGCCTTGCGCATCCGCGACGAAGAACGGCTGCTCCACCAAGAGTTGGACGGCTACCGCGACTACACGCAGCAGGTGCGCCATCGCCTGGTGCCCGGTGTGTGGTAGCCGCCGTACGTCCGTGCCGGTCGGCTATCCGTCGGCCTCGCTGTCCGGGCGTGGTGGTACCGATCGCAGGTGTCGGGCGTGTTTGTCTAGCTGTCGGCTGAGGGTTCTCACGGCTGGTGCGTCGAACAGGGTGCGCACGGCAAGGTTGACGTCGAGGGCGGTGTTAATCGCCCTGATCGTGCGCATCGCGGAAAGCGAGTCCCCGCCCAGCTCGAAAAAGGACTCGTCGAGTCCGACCTGCTCGACCCCGAGCGCCTCGGTGTAGATGCCGGCCAGGGTCTGCTCCACCGGGCTGGCCGGCGCACGATAATCATCGCCGCTGTCGTGGTGTTCGGGTGTCGGCACCGGCGTGGTGGCTGCCAGCCGAGAATGCTCGTCGAGCACATCGATCGACGACAGCCATTGCGCCGGATCGGCGGTCATCGCCGCCAGTATCTGCCGCAGCCGTTCGACCAGCGCCGCAATACTTTTCGCGTCGAATACATCGGTGCGGAATTGAACGAGTAGGGTCAGTTCGCGGCCGGGCAGGGCTTGCACCACAAGCGGATAGTGGTAGTAGTCGCGAATGATGAACTCGGTGATCGCCAAGCCGTCGCCACCCGACAACGCGGCGGTGTCGACCGGGTAGTTCTCATAGACGAGAACGGTGTCGAACAGTCTTTCGTGGCCGGTGGTGCGGTGGATCTCGTTGAGCCCCAGGTGTTGGTGCTCAAGGGTGTGGGTGTGGTCGGTTTGCAGCTGGTCGAGCAGATCGGCGGTGGTGGTGGTCGGGGTGAGGGTCGCGCGCACCGGCACGGTGTTGATCAGCAGCCCCACCATCGAGTCCACACCGGCCACCTCGCTGGACGCCCGGACACCACCGCACCGAAGGCCACATCGTGTCGCCCGGTCAGCGAGCACAGCAGTAGTGCCCACGCACCCTGCAGCACCGTGTTGACGGTGGTGTGACAGGTACGCGCCAGGTCGGTCACGTCACGGGTGGTCTGCTCGGAGATCCGGAACGATTCCATGTCGCGGGGTCCCAGCCCCAACCGATCCGGTGGACCTACCAGAGTCGGGGTGTCAAACCCGGCGAACACCTCCCGCCAGGCGGCACGGGCGGCGTCACGGTCTCGCTCGGCCAGCCAGCTGACAAACCCGCGATACGCCACCGAGGCAGGGAGCCGCTGCCCGTAGTAGCCGGCGAAAATTTCTTGCAGCACGATGGGCAGCGACCACCCGTCCAGCACGATGTGATGGAAGGTCAGCACGAACCGGTGCCGGTCGTCGGCAACGCGGATGAGGGCCGCGCGAAAAGCCGGTTCGCCATCGAGCTCACCGACCGCTCCGCGTTCGGCCGCGCACAACTGCTGGACGCGCTCATCGATATCAACGTCGCCGACGTCGAGCTCGACATAGCGCCACCCCGCCACCGGATCGGCCGGGATGATCTGCACCGGATCCCCGAACCGTTGGCAGAATCGGGCCACCAGGTTCGGGTGCCGGCCGACCACCGCCTGCACCGCATCCCCCAGCCGATCCGGGTCGAGCCGACCGGTCACGGTGAAACCCAGCTGCACCGCGTACACATCGTCGTCGCTGCCCCGTGCGGCCTCGGCGTGAAAGAGTAGCCCGTGCTGCAGCGGGGTCAGCGGCAACACATCAGCGAGTTCGTATTGCTGGCACAGGTCATCGATCTGCTGCTGGCTCAACCGGGCGGGCGCGACATCCGACGGGGTCAATCCGCCCCCGCCAGCGCGCACGTGCGCGCAAATACCCACCAACGCCTCAAACCATAAGCGGCTCAACCGCTCGACCCGGGGCTGATCCAGCACCGTGGGCGCCCACGTCCAATCGGCGCGCAGCCGCGGGCCGACGTCGGTGTCGAGGGTGACGGCATTGAGCTCCACGGCATGCGCCAACGGCACCGGGACACCGGCGTTGGCGGGGTCGGTGAACACCGACCCCCAATCACCGATCCGCCACAGATCCTCGGACTCCGCGGCAGCCGCGCCACCGATCCGGCCCAGGTAGTTGAACCCGATAGCCGGATCCGATTCACCCGGATCGCTGGCGCGGTTGAGGTAGCGCAATAGTCCGTAGGTCAGGCCGTCCGGCAGGGCGCGGAGTTGTTCTTTGGCGTCTTTGATCAGCGAGCCGAGCGCGGTGTCCCCGGCCACCACCTGCGCCCAGGGTAGTTTTCCGACGGTGAGCGCCACCGGGTACTTGGTAGTAAACCAGCCCACCGTACGCGACAGATCCACATCCGGGTCCAGCTCCTCCTGGCGCCCATGACCTTCCACAGCGATCCCGATCGGTATGCTGCGGCGTCCCAAAAACTGCTTCAAGGCCAACCCGAACGCGATGAGCAGAATGTCTTGCACTCCGGCGTGAAACGCCGCCGGCACCTCCCCCAACAGCATCCGGGTCGTCTCGGCATCCAGCGATGCCGACAACTTCCCCGCGCTCACATGCGTATCCAACGCCGGAATCATCGCCGGCAACGCCGCCGGGGCCGCCGCCACCTGCCGCCACAGCTGAGCCTGCTCCACCACCGCCGGGTCGCGCGCATACTCCGCCAGCAGCGACGCCCACCGGGCAAACGAGGTCCCGGTGGCCGGGAGTGCTATCGGTTGGCCGTTGCGGTGCTGGGCCCACGCAATATTGAGGTCCTCCAGCAGGATCCGCCACGACACCCCATCCACCGCGAGGTGATGAATCATCACTACCAACTGGCCGGTGGCGCGATCCCAGACGGCGCTGAGCATCAGCCCGGTCGCCGGGTTCAACCGCAACCGCGCCAACAGCAACGCCACATCGGACAACGCATCCACGGTCTGCAGGCAGCCGCGCGCATCCACCGAGCCGACGTCGGGCACCGTCAGCGACCAGTCCAGCACCCAGTTGTCCACGCGCAGCCGCAACATCGGGTGGTGGTCCAGCAGCGCCTGCAACAGCACCAGCACATCGTCCTCGGTGACCCCCGCGGGGGCCTGGAGCACCATCGTCTGGTTGAACTGCTCAATCGGGCCACCCAGATCGCGCAGCCAGTACATGATCGGGGTCGTGACGACCTTGCCCACACCGTCATCACCGTGATCGGTTGGACCAGCGTCACCGTCGACCGCCCGGGCCAGTCGGGCCACGGTCCGTTCGACGAAAACATCCCGCGGTCGACACCGCAGCCCGGCGGCACGAGCACGCGCCGCCACGTGGATGGACAGGATGCTGTCGCCACCGAGGTCGAAGAACGAGTCGTCGATGCCCACCCGTTCCAGCCCCAGCACTTCGGCATAGATGTCGGCCAAGATCTCCTCGGTGGGGCTGCCCGGAGCGCGATACCGGTCCACCTCGGTGTATTCCGGCGCCGGCAACGCCCGCTTGTCGAGTTTGCCGTTCGCCGTCAACGGCAACTCCTCGATACCCACCACCGCGGCCGGGACCATATAGTCGGGCAGCCGCTGCGCCAACGTCGTCCGTGTGCCGGCCACATCGACCTTCCCGGTCACATAACCCACCAGACGCTTATCCCCAGGACGATCCTCCCGCGCGATCACCACCGCCTGCTCGACACCATCAAGTGAACCTAAGGCCGCCTGGATCTCCCCCAGCTCGATGCGATATCCCCGAATTTTGACCTGGTCATCGGCCCGTCCCAGGTACTCCAACTGCCCGTCAGCACCCCAGCGCGCCACATCCCCGGTGCGATACATCCGCACCCCGAGTCCCCCGAACGGACACGCCACAAACCGCGTTCCCGTCAGCCCGGCCCGGCCGACATACCCAAGGCCCACGCCCCGTCCAGCCACATACAGCTCACCGACCACGCCCGGCGAAACCGGCTGCAACCACCGATCCAAGACGAAAAAAGCGAGGTGGCTCAGCGGCGCCCCAATGGGGCTCGCCGTGTTGTCGGCGTCACCGTCGACGATCGGCCGAAACGAGGCATGCACCGTGGTCTCGGTGATGCCATACATGTTGATCAGGCGAGGTGTTTCGGGATGACGGTCCAGCCATGCCCGAAGGCGCTGCGGTTCAAGGGCTTCGCCGCCAAACACCACCGTTTCGAGGGAAAGCCGATCACCCGGCTCGGGCTGTGATGCGTCGGCGGTTTGCAGGGCATAAAACGCCGACGGGGTCTGGCTCAACACGCTGACCCGTTCGGTGATCAGCAGGGCGTGCAGATCTTCCGGCGACCGCGCTAACGCCTCGGGCACCACCACCAACCGGCCACCGGCCAGCAGTGCGCCGAAGATCTCCCACACCGAATAGTCAAACGCCAACGAATGGCACTGCGTCCACACCCGTCCGGGTGCCAACTCACCATCCAACGACTCCAGCAGCCAGGTCACGTTGTGATGGGCAATGGCGACGCCTTTCGGCATCCCGGTGGTCCCCGAGGTGTAGATGATGTAGGCGATGTCGTCGGCGGCCGGTGCCGGCAACGCCGTAGTGGGCTGGGCAGCGATATGAGGATCATCGACATCGATGACTGCCAGGCCGTGCCCGTCCAACCGCGACCGCAGGCCCGCGGTGGTGATCGCCGTGATCGGCTCGGCGTCGTTCAGCATGAACTCGATCCGCGCATCGGGATACATCGGATCGATCGGCAGATACGCCGCCCCAGACTTCAACACCGCCAAGATCGCCACGACCGCCTCGGCGGACCGGGAAAACAGCAGCGCCACACACTCCCCCGGCCCCGCACCCTGACCGGCCAACACATGCGCCAACCGATTCGCGGCCTCGTCCAACTCTCGGTACGTCAGCGAGCGGCTCTCAAAGGTCAGCGCCACCGCCTCCGCGCCCGCGCCACCTGCTCGGCCAACAACACCGGAATCGACACCGCCGGCTTCACGGGCTCCGACAGCACCGCGCGATTACCCCACTCATCCAGCTGGGCGCGCTCACCCCCGTCAAGCAGATCGATCGACAACAACCGCCGCGCCGGATCGGTCATGATCGCTGCCCCAAATCCGCCGTCATCGCCGCCAACACCCGCTCAAACCAGCCCACCGACTGGTCCGTGTCCAACTGTCGGCTCAAGATTCGAACCGACGGTGTATCGAATAGCGTGCGCACCGGAAGGTGGGTGTCAAGGGCGGTGTTGATCGCGACGATTCCCCGCATCGCCGCCAAGGAATCCCCGCCCAGGTCGAAAAACGACTCGTCGACGCCGACGTGCTCGACACCGAGGACTTTGGCGTAGATGCTGGCCAGGATCTGCTCGACCGGGCTCGCCGTGGCCGTGTGGTGGTTACCCGGTGTGCACACCGGAGCGGGCGCTGGCCAGCGTTGGGTGTGGCGCACCGCGCCGACCACATCGATCGATGACAGCCGCCGGGCCGGATCGGCGGTCATCGCCGCCAGCACCTGCTGCAAGCGTTCGATCAATGTCGTGATGCCTTCTGCGTCGAATACGTCGGTGCGGAATTGGACGACAAGTGTCAGTTCGCGGCCGGGGAGGGCCTGCACCGCAAGCGGGTAGTGGTAGTAGTCGCGGCTGGTGTATTCGGAGATTGCCAGTCCGTCGGTGCCTGAGAATGCCACGGTGTCGACCGGGTAGTTTTCGTAGACGAATACGGTGTCGAATAGTTGATCGTGACCGGTAATGCGGTGAATCTCGGTGAGCCCCAAATGCTGATGGTCGAGGGTGTTGCCATGGGAACTTTGCAGCTGGCCGAGCAGGTCGGCGGCGGTGGTCGTCGGCGTGATGGTCGCACGCACGGGCACGGTGTTGATCAACAGCCCCACCATCGAGTCCGCACCGGCAAGCTCAGCCGGACGACCGGACACCACGGCGCCGAAAGCCACATCACTTCGGCCGGTCAACGAGCACAGCAACAGCGCCCACGCACCTTGCAGCACCGTGCTGATGGTGGTGTTACGCGAGCGCGCCAACTCGCCAATGGCACGGGTGGTGTGCGCAGGGATCCGGAACGTTTCCACTCCGCGGCTGCCCAGCCCCAGCCGATCCGGCGGGCCCACCAGCGTCGGGGAATCAAAGCCGGCGAACACTTCCCGCCAGGCCGCGCGGGCAGCTTCACGGTCTCGCTCGGCCAGCCAGGTGATAAACCTGCGATACGGCACCGGCGCGGAAAGCCGCCATCCGTAGTAGCCGGCGAAAATTTCGTGCAGCACGATCGGCAGCGACCAGCCATCGAGCACGATGTGATGGAAGGTCAGCACAAATCGGTGCCGGTCGTCGGCAATTCGGACCAAGGCGGCTCGGAACGCCGGTTGGCCGTCGAGGTCACCGACCTCGGCGCGTTCGGCGGCGCAGATCCGCTCGACCTGATCGTCGGCGGCGCTGCCGCTGTCGAGTTCGACATACCGCCACCCCGCTATGGGGTCGGCCGGGATGACCTGTACCGGATCTCCGAACCGTTGGCAGAATCGGGCCACCAGGTTGGGATGTCGGCCGACCACCGCCTGCACCGCATCCCGCAGCCGACCCTGATCGAGCCGTCCGGTCACGGTGAAACCCAGCTGCACCGCGTACACGTCGTCGTCGCTGTCCTGCGCAGCGGCGGCATGAAAGAGCAGCCCCTGCTGCAGCGGGGTCAGCGGCAATACATCGGCGACCCGGTATTGCTGTTGCAGTTCGTCGATTTGCTGCTGGACGAGGCGAGCCGGGGCGATATCGGACGGGGTCAACCCGCCCCCGCCGCGTTTGACGTACGCGCAGATCCCGGCCAAGGCCTCAAACCACAACCGGCTCAACCGGTCGACCCGGTCCTGATCCAGGGCCGTGGGCGCCCACGTCCAATCGGCGTGCAGGCGCGGGCCGGCGTCGGTATCGACGGTGCCGGCGTTGAGTTCCACGGTGTGCGCCAACGGCATGGGGACACCGGCGTTGGCACGGTCAGCGAACAACGAGCCCCAATCCACGACCCGCCACAGTTTCTCGCAGGCCTCGCCCGCCGCACCCGAACGGCCAAGGTAGTTGAATCCGATCGCCGGATCGGGTCCGGGCAGTTCGACGTCGCTGTTGAGGTAGCGCAGCAATCCGTAGGTCAGGCCGTCGGGTAGGGCCCGCAGCTGCTCCTTGGCGTTCTTCACCGCCGCCCCCAGCGCAGGGCCCCCGGTCACCACCTGCGCCCAGGACAATCCTCCGAGGGCAAGTGCCACCGGATACTTAGTGGTAAACCACCCCACGGTGCGCGACAGGTCCACATCCGAAGCCAGTTCCTCCTGGCGCCCATGGCCTTCCACATCGATCCCGATCGGCTCGGCACCGGTGCCCAAAAACTCCGCCAGCGCCAACCCGAACCCGATCAATAAAATCTCGTGCACCCCAGCGTGAAACGCTGCCGGCACCTCCCCCAACACCATCCGGGTCGTCTCGATATCCAACGACACCGACAATTGCCCGGGGTTCATGTACGTATCCAACGCAGGAATCACCGCCGGCAACGCTGCCGGAGTCGCCGCCACCTGCCGCCACGCCTCGGCCTGGCCGACGAGGTCCGGGGAGTGCGCGCGCTCGGTCAACAGACGCGCCCATCGGACGAACGAGGTACCGGTTGCCGGGAGTGCCACCGGCTGCCCGCTGCGAAGTTGGGACCACGCAATATTGAGGTCCTCCAACAGGATCCGCCACGACACCCCATCCACCGCCAGGTGATGGACCGTCAGCACCAACTGCTCGGTGGAGGCGACCCACAACGGGCTCAGCATCACCCCGGCCGCCGGGTTCAATCGCAACCGCGCCAACAGCAATTCCACGTCGGACAACGCATCCACCGTGTGCAGGCAGGCGTGCGCATCCACCGAACCGGCCCCAGGCACCCACAGCGACCAGTCCGTCACCCAGTCGTCGACCCGCAGGCGCAGCATCGGGTGGTGGTCCAGCAGCGCCTGCAATAGCGCCACCACATCGGCCTCGGTCACTCCCGCCGGAGCCTGCACCAGCACGGTTTGATTGAACTGCTCCACCGGGCCGCCCACACCGCGCAGCCAGCACATGATCGGCGTCAACGGCGCCGGCCCCACGCCCTCATCCCCGTCCTCGGCTAGACCGGCCTCGCCTTCGGCCACCCGAGCCAGCCGGGCCACGGTCCGTTCGACGAAAACATCCCGCGGCCGACACCGCAGCCC
>PPEA01000226.1 GCA_002967005.1 Mycobacterium talmoniae | reverse complement strand
GCGACCAACCCGGCAGCAGCCGCGGCCACCACTGCCGCGAGGACGCGGGCCAGGGCTGCTGGTCGAGCTGGCGACGAACAGCAGCTCCCACGCGCCGGCCCGGTCGAAGGCGCCCAGCGCCGGCCGCCACGACGCCTCGTCGTCAGCGTCGAGCGCAAACCGCGGCTCCGGCGGTGGGTGGTGGTCCATCCGGCGTCGATACCCGCCCACCCAGCCGGGAACCTCGGTGTCAAACCCGAGCACCGCCAACGCTTCGGCGGCCATCGGCCCGTGGTTGGCGAAGTGATGCTCACCGCGTTCGTAGCCCAAGTCGTCCATCCGCTGCAGCGCGTCGGTGACGACGTCGACGTAGCCGCCCATCGGAACTCCCTCCCGAGATGCCGCGCTACGTCCCAGTCTGCCCCCGCCGACCGGTCCGCGGCGCTACTCGGGCAGCCGCAGCTCGGGCTTTTCCACCTCTTCGATGTTGACGTCTTTGAAGGTCACCACCCGCACCTGTTTGACGAAGCGGGCCGGCCGGTACATGTCCCACACCCAGGCGTCGGCCAGCCGCAGCTCGAAATACACCTCGCCGTCGGCGTTGCGGGGCACCATCTCCACACTGTTTGCCAGGTAGAAGCGCCGCTCGGTTTCCACGACGTAGCTGAACTGGCCCACGATGTCTTTGTATTCGCGGTACAGCGAGAGCTCCATCTCGGTTTCGTACTTCTCGAGATCTTCGGCACTCATCGGCTCAGCTGTCCTTCTCGGCGGTTGTCAGTTCCATCTTTCCTCATCCGGGCTCGCCGCATGGCGTCACCGGCTCCGCGATCATCTGCAGACCCGACGAGGTCGCCACTCGGCGCACATTGATGAACGAAAACCGGTGCTCGCGGCAGGGCCCCAACGCGGCCAGCGCCGCGGTGTGCGCCGGGGTGCTGTAGCCCTTGTGCTCGGCGAACCCGTAGCCGGGGTGGTCGGCGTCCATCGCCACCATCAACCGATCCCGGCTGACCTTGGCCAGCACACTGGCCGCGGCGATGCAGGCCGCCGCCGAGCAGGCCGTGCAGCGTTTCGGCGGCATCGACGTGGTGCTGGCCAACGCCGGGATCGCCAGCTACGGGTCGGTGCTGCAGGTGGATCCGGCGGCGTTTCGGCGGCTGATCGAGGTCAACGTGCTCGGCGTGTTCCACACCGTGCGGGCCGCGTTGCCGGCGGTGATCGACCGCCGCGGCTACGTGCTGATCGTGTCGTCGCTGGCCGCCTACGCCGCCGCGCCCGGCCTGGCGCCCTACAACGCGTCCAAGGCCGCGGTCGAACATTTCGCCAACGCGCTGCGGCTCGAGGTCGCCCACCACGGCGTCGACGTCGGGTCGCGCACATGTCCTGGATCGACACGGCGATGGTGCAAGACACCAAGGCCGACCTGTCCACGTTCACCGAGATGCTGGCCAAACTGCCGTATCCGCTCAGCCGCACCACCTCGGTGGACCACTGCGCCCGCGCGTTCGTCAAGGGCATCGAGGGCCGCAAACGGCGGATCAACAGCCCCAGCTGGGTGGGCGCGCTGCGCTGGCTCAAGCCGATCCTGTCCAGCCCGCTGGGCGAGGCCCCGGTGCGCCGGTTCGTGCCCGACCTGCTGCCCCGGATGGACGCCGAAGTCGCCGCGCTGGGCCGCTCCAGCAGCGCCCACACCGAGGCGATCTCCTAGGCCCAGCCATTTGCGCGAAGGTGCGCAAATGTACGCCCATCCCGGCCGCAACCTGGCATTTTGCGCACGCTCGCGCGGGCCGGGGGCCCGCAAAAACTCAGCGCCGACGCCGCCGCAGGTAGCGCTCGAACTCGGCGGCCAGCGCGTCGCCGTCGACCTTGCCCAACGCCTCGTGCATGTCGACCTCGGCGTCGCCGCGCTCCTCCAGGGAGGCCACGTACTCGGCGACCTCCTCGTCCTCGGCGGTCATCTCCGAGACCGCCTGCTCCCACTCCTCGGCCTGGGCCGGCAGGTCGGCCAACGGCACCTCGATGTCCAGCACGTCCTCGACCCGGCGCAGCAGCGCCACCGTCGCCTTCGGGTTCGGCGGCTGCGACACGTAATGCGGCACCGCCGCCCAGAACGTCACCGCCGGGATCCCGGCCGCCACGCAGGCGTCCTGAAACACCCCGGTGATGCCGGTGGGCCCCTCGTAGCGGGTTTCGGTCAGCCCGAAGTGGTGCGCCGACTCGGGGGAGTAGGCCGCCCCGGACACCGGCACCGGCCGGGTGTGCGGCGTGTCGGCCAGCAGCGCCCCCAGGATGACCACGGTCTGGACGTTGAGCTTCTCGATGATGGCCAGCAGCTCGGCGCAGAAGGTGCGCCAACGCATATTCGGCTCCACCCCGTGCATCAACACCACGTCCCGGTCGGCGCCGGGCGGGCGGCAGTAGGAGATGCGCATCGACGGCCACACCAGCTCCCGGGTGACCCCGTCGATCTGCCGGATCACCGGCCGATTCACCTGGTAGTCGTAGTAGGCCTCGTCGTCGATCTCGACCAGCGGATCGGCCTCCCAAATGGAATCCAGGTGCTCCACCGCATCGCTGGCCGCGTCGCCGGCATCGTTCCAGCCCTCGAAGGCCGCGACCACGATGGCGTTGTGCAGTTCAGGCAGCACGGGGCCGTCCGACGGTCGGGTCACAGAATCAGCGTACGGCGTGCGCAAAGATCACGGGCTTGACCGTGCCGGCCGAGTCGGCCCGTTCGTTGGGGCGTTCGTCCCGCCGCTGGGCGACAAAGTAGACTTTCGGTGGTCGAGAGGCGTTGCAACGGTTCGCCGGCCCCTACCGGTAGCCGCCACGCTCGACGGAGTTAAGGACGCCTTCCGCCACGGAGGGAGCCCGCGTGACCAATACTTTCGTGCCCAACATCCGGCCCGACTGCACCGAGGAACTGACGGCTGCGCTGCGCCGGCGGATCATGGTGATCGACGGCGCGATGGGCACGGCGATCCAGCGGGACCGGCCGGACGAGGCCGGCTACCGCGGCGATCGCTTCACCGAGTGGCCGACCGCCCTGCAGGGCAACAACGACCTGCTCAACTTGACGCAGCCGCAGATCATCGACGGGATTCACCGCGAGTACCTCGACGCGGGCGCCGACATCCTGGAGACCAACACGTTCAACGCGAACGCGATCTCGCTCTCCGACTACGACATGGCAGACCTGAGCTACGAGCTCAACTACGTCGGCGCCGCGCTGGCCCGCAAGGCGGCCGACGAGTACGGCACCCCGGAGAAGCCCCGCTACGTGGCCGGCACGCTCGGGCCGACGACGCGGACGGCGTCGATCTCGCCGGACGTCAACGACCCCGGTGCCCGCAACGTCTCCTACGACCAGTTGGTCGCGGCCTACCTTGAAGCCGCGGGCGGCCTGGTCGACGGCGGTGCCGACATCATCCTCATCGAGACGATCTTTGACTCGCTGAACGCCAAGGCCGCGGTGTTCGCCGTCGAGACGCTGTTCGAGGACCGCGGACGCCGCTGGCCGGTCATCATCTCCGGCACCATCACCGATGCGTCCGGGCGCACCTTGTCGGGTCAGGTCACCGAGGCGTTCTGGAACTCCATCCGGCACGCCAAGCCGATCGCGGTGGGCCTCAACTGCGCCCTGGGCGCGCCGGAGATGCGGCCCTACATCGCCGAGATGGCGCGGATCGCAGACACCTTCATCTCCTGCTACCCGAACGCCGGCCTGCCCAACGCCTTCGGCGAGTACGACGAGACCCCGGAGCGTCAGGCCGGCTACATCGCCGACTTCGCCGACGCCGGCCTGGTCAACATCGTCGGGGGTTGCTGCGGAACTGCGCCGCCGCACATCGCCGAGATCGCCAAGGTCGTCGAGGGCAAGCCGCCGCGCGAGCTGCCCACGATCGAGGTGGCCACCCGGCTGGCCGGGCTGGAGCCGCTCAACATCACCGACGACTCGCTGTTCGTGAACATCGGTGAACGCACCAACATCACCGGCTCCGCCCGGTTCCGCAACCTGATCAAGGCCGAGGACTACGACACCGCACTGTCGGTCGCGCTGCAGCAGGTCGAGGCCGGTGCGCAGGTCATCGACATCAACATGGACGAGGGCATGATCGACGGCGTCGCCGCGATGGACCGGTTCACCAAACTGATCGCGACCGAGCCGGACATCAGCCGCGTCCCGGTGATGATCGACTCCTCCAAATGGGAGGTCATCGAGGCGGGCCTGAAGAACGTGCAGGGCAAGCCGATCGTCAACTCGATCTCGATGAAGGAGGGCGAGGAGAAGTTCATCCGCGAGGCACGGCTGTGCCGCAAGTACGGCGCGGCCGTGGTCGTGATGGCCTTCGACGAGCAGGGCCAGGCCGACAACCTGGAGCGCCGCAAGGAGATCTGCGGGCGCGCCTACCGGATCCTGACCGAACAGGTCGGCTTCCCGCCCGAGGACATCATCTTCGACCCGAACTGCTTCGCGCTGGCCACCGGCATCGAGGAGCACGCCACCTACGGGATCGACTTCATCGAGGCCTGCGCCTGGATCAAGGAGAACCTGCCCGGGGTGCACATCTCCGGCGGCATCTCGAACGTGTCATTCTCGTTCCGGGGCAACAACCCGGTCCGTGAGGCGATCCACGCGGTGTTCCTGTACCACGCCATCAAGGCCGGCCTCGACATGGGCATCGTCAACGCCGGCGCGCTGGTGCCCTACGACTCGATCGACCCCGAGCTGCGGGACCGCATCGAGGACGTCGTGCTGAACCGTCGCCCGGACGCCGCCGAACGGCTGCTGGAGATCGCCGAACGGTTCAACTCCTCCGAGAAAGCCGACGACGCGGCTGCCGCCGAGTGGCGCGGTCTCCCGGTCCGCGAGCGGATCACCCACGCCCTGGTCAAGGGCATCGACGCCCATGTCGATGACGACACCGAGGAGCTGCGGGCCGAGATCGCCGCCGCGGGCGGCCGGCCGATCGAGGTGATCGAGGGCCCGCTGATGGACGGCATGAACGTGGTCGGCGACCTGTTCGGCGCGGGCAAGATGTTTTTGCCCCAGGTGGTGAAGTCGGCCCGGGTGATGAAGAAGGCCGTGGCGTACCTGCTGCCCTACATCGAGGCGGAGAAGCAGCCCGGTGACGCCGAGCACACCAACGGCACGATCGTGATGGCGACCGTGAAGGGCGACGTCCACGACATCGGCAAGAACATCGTCGGGGTCGTGCTGCAGTGCAACAACTACACCGTCGTCGACCTCGGGGTGATGGTGCCCGCCGATAAGATCCTGGCCGCGGCCAAGGAGTACGACGCCGACATGGTTGGCCTGTCCGGCCTGATCACCCCGTCGCTGGACGAGATGTCCAACTTCGCCGCCGAGATGGAACGCGAAGGCCTGCAGATCCCGCTGCTGATCGGCGGTGCGACCACCTCACGCGCCCATACGGCGGTGAAGATCTCGCCGCGCCGCAGCGGTCCGGTGGTCTGGGTCAAGGATGCCTCGCGGTCCGTTCCCGTCGCGGCCGCGCTGCTCGACGACAAACAGCGGCCCGCGCTGCTGGAGGCCACCGAGAAGGACTACGCATCGCTGCGCGAACGGCACGCCCAGAAGAACGAGCGGCCGATGCTGACCCTGGAGAAGGCGCGCGCCAACCGGACGCCGATCGAGTGGGACGGCTACACGCCGCCGGTGCCCGCTGCGGGCCTCGGCGTCCGGGATTTCCAGGACTACGACCTTGCCGAGTTGCGCGAGTTCATCGACTGGCAGCCGTTTTTCAACGCCTGGGAGATGAAGGGCCGCTTCCCCGACATCCTCAACAACCCGGCCACGGGCGAGGCTGCCCGCAAGCTGTACGACGACGCCCAGCAGATGCTCGACACCGTGATCAAGGAGAAGTGGCTGACGGCCAACGCGGTGATCGGGTTCTTCCCGGCGAACGCGGTCGGCTCGGGTATCGAAGACATCGAGGTCTACACCGACGACACCCGTACCGAGGTGCTGACCACGTTGCACCACCTGCGCCAGCAGGGCGAGCACCGGGAAGGCATCCCGAACCGGTCACTGAGCGATTACATCGCCCCCAAAGACACGGGTCTGGCCGACTACATCGGCGCCTTCGCCGTCACCGCGGGGCTGGGCAGCGGCGAAAAGATCGCCGAGTTCAAGGCGGCCCTCGACGACTACAGCGCGATTCTGCTGGAGTCGCTCGCCGACCGGCTGGCGGAGGCGTTCGCCGAACGGATGCACCAGCGGGTTCGCAAGGAGTTCTGGGGATTCCAACCCGACGAGCAGTTGGACAACGAGGCACTTATCGCCGAGAAGTACCGGGGAATCCGCCCTGCCCCGGGCTACCCGGCCTGCCCGGAGCACACCGAGAAGGCGACGCTGTGGAAGTTGATGGATGTGCACGAGCGGACCGGCATCGAGCTGACCGAGTCGATGGCGATGTGGCCCGGCGCCGCCGTCAGCGGCTGGTATTTCGCGCACCCGCAGTCGCAGTATTTCGTGGTCGGCCGGATGGCCCAGGACCAGGTCGCCGACTACGCGAGACGTAAGGGCTGGACGCTGAAGGAAGGTGAGCGCTGGCTCAGCTCCAACCTCGCCTACAACCCGGAGGACTGAATTTGTCCACTCTGGGCGCGGTGCTGTGGGATATGGACGGCACCCTGGTCGACTCTGAAAAGCTGTGGGACGTCTCGATGGAGGCGCTGTACACCCGGCTGGGTGGGGTGCTCACCCCGGAGGTGCGGGCCGCGACGGTCGGCGGCTGCGCGGCCGACACCATGCGCATCGTCTACACCGACCTGGATCTCGAGCCCGACCCGGCCGCGATGGCGGCCTCCGCGGACTGGCTGCACAGCTACACCGGGGAGCTGTTCGCCGCCGGGCTGCCCTGGTGCGACGGGGCCCGCGAACTGCTGGATTCGCTGGCCGCGCAGTCGGTTCCGATGGCGCTGGTCACCAACACGCCCCGGCGCTGGCCGAGCCGGGCCCTCGACAGCATCGGCCGAC
>PPEA01000225.1 GCA_002967005.1 Mycobacterium talmoniae | reverse complement strand
CGGCTGGTCGCCGGCCTCGGCATCGGGGTGGCGTCGGTGGTCACCCCCGCCTACATCGCCGAGATCTCGCCCCCGCACATCCGCGGCCGGCTCGGCACCCTGCAGCAGCTGGCCATCGTGTCCGGCATCCTGGTGGCCCTGGTGGTGGACTGGCTAATGGCCGAGCTGGCCGGCGGCTCCGGCGGGACGCTGTGGCTGGGGTTGCCGGCCTGGCGGTGGATGTTCCTGGGGGAGGCGGTGCCGGCGCTGCTGTACGGCGCGCTGGTCGGCACCATCCCGGAATCACCGCGGCATCTGATTGCCGTGCACCAGCTTCCGGCGGCCCGGCGGGTGATCGCCCGGCTGTTCGGCGCGGCCAACGTGGACGCCACCGTCGACCGGATCAGCCAGACGCTGCGCCACGAAACCCCGCCGTCGTGGCGCGATTTGCGGCGACCCGCCGGCGGCCTGTACCCGATCGTGTGGGTGGGCCTGGGACTGGCCATCTTTCAGCAGTTCGTCGGCATCAACGTGATCTTCTTCTACTCCAAGGTGCTCTGGCAGGCGGTCGGCTTCGACGAGGGCGCGTCGTTCGCGATCTCGGTGATCACCGCGGCGGTCAATGTGCTGATCACCGTCGTCGCCATCGGCCTGATCGATCGGGTGGGCCGCCGACCGCTGCTGCTGGGCGGGTCGGCGGGTATGGCGGCGATGTTGGCGACGCTGACGGTGACCTTCGCCACCGCCCCGGTGGCCGACGGCAAACCGCACCTGGTCGGGGTGGCCGGGCCGATCGCGCTGGTTGCCGCCAACGTCTTCGTCGTCGCGTTCGCGGTGTCCTGGGGGCCGATCCTGTGGGTGCTGCTGGGCGAGATGTTCCCCAACCGCATCCGGGCGGCCGCGCTGGGTTTGGCGGTGGCCGCCCAATGGGTGGCCAACTGGGTCATCGCGGCCAGCTTCCCGGCGCTGCGCGACGTGCTGCCGTTGGCGTACGGCTGCTACACCGCCAACGCGGTGCTGTCGGGGGTGTTCGTGTGGCGCTGGGTCCGGGAAACCAAGGGCGTGGCGCTGGAGGACATGCCCGGACACGGGTAGCGGCCAAACCGCCGTGACTTTGCTGGCCGCCGCATGACACAATCGCTGCCCGTGAAGACCTTCGAGGAGCTGTTCGCCGAACTCGGTGAGCGTGCGGCCACCCGGCCGGCCGGCAGCGCGACGGTGGCGGCGCTGGACGCCGGGGTGCACGCGGTGGGCAAGAAGATCCTCGAAGAGGCCGGCGAGGTGTGGCTGGCCGCCGAGCATGAGCCGGACGCGGCGCTGGCCGAAGAGATCAGCCAACTGCTGTACTGGACCCAGGTGTTGATGCTGGCGCGGGGGCTGACCCTCGACGACGTGTACCGGAAGCTGTGATGTCGATGTTGCGGGTCGCGGTCCCCAACAAGGGGGCGCTGAGCGAGTCGGCCGCCGAGATGCTGGCGGAGGCCGGCTATCGGCGGCGCACCGACGCCAAGGATCTCACCGTCATCGACCCCGGCAACAAGGTGGAATTCTTCTTCTTGCGGCCCAAGGACATCGCCATCTACGTCGGCTCCGGGGAACTGGATTTCGGCATCACCGGACGCGACCTGGCCCGCGAATCCGAGGCCCCGGTGCGGGAACGGTTGGCGTTGGGTTTCGGGTCGTCGAGCTTCCGCTACGCCGCCCCGGCCGGGCGGGACTGGACCACCGCGGATCTGGCGGGCAAACGGATCGCCACCGCGTATCCGAACTTGGTGCGACGGGACTTGGCCGCCAAGGGCATTGAGGCCACGGTGATCCGGCTGGACGGCGCGGTGGAGATCTCGGTGCAGCTGGGGGTGGCCGACGCGATCGCCGACGTGGTCGGGTCCGGCCGCACCCTGCGGCTGCACGACCTGGTGGCCTTCGGTGAGTCGCTGTGTGATTCGGAGGCGGTGCTGATCGAGGGCGCCGAACCCAACGGCCGCGACGCCCAAACCACGGCCGTCGGTGACCAGTTGGCCGCCCGGGTGCAAGGCGTGGTGTTCGGCCAGCAGTATCTGATGCTGGACTACGACTGCCCGCGCTCGGCGCTGGACCAGGCCGCCGCGATCACCCCGGGGCTGGAGTCACCGACCATCGCGCCGCTGGCCGACCCGGATTGGGTGGCGGTGCGGGCACTGGTGCCGCGCCGCGACGTCAACGCGATCATGGACGAGTTGGCCGCCGTCGGCGCCAAAGCCATCCTGGCCTCCGACATTCGGTTCTGCCGGTTTTGATCTCCGGCGGTGGCTGACCGCGGCGTGTTAGCGTCCGGTGGTCGGGCGGTCCGAGGAGGTCAATGTGACGCACGCCATCGTGCTGCTGCTCGCCCTGTTGATCGGTGTGGTCGCCGGGCTGCGGACGTTCACCGCGCCGGCGGCGGTCGCCTGGGCCAGCCTGCTGCAGTGGATCAACATGGACGGGACGTGGGCGTCGTGGCTGGGCCATCCGGTGACGGTCACCTTGCTCACCCTGCTGGCGGTCGCCGAACTGGTCGGCGACAAGCTGCCCAGCATCCCGAACCGCACGTCCGCGGCGGCGTTTATCGTCCGGGTCATCGCGGGCGGGTTCGCCGGCGCGGTGATCGGCACCGCATGGGCCTACACCTGGACCGCGTTGGGCGCGGGTGTGTTGGGGGCGGTGCTGGGCACGCTGGGCGGCTACGAGGCCCGGACCCGCCTGGTGGCCGCCAACGACGACCACGACCTGTCGATCGCGTTGCTTGAAGACGCCGTTGCGGTTCTGGGCGGCTTCGGCATCGCCGCGTTGACGGCCATCGTGTGACTCGGCGCTTCGACGCCATCGTGGTGGGCGCCGGCCAGGCCGGCCCGCCGCTGGCGGGCCGCAACTGGTCGACCGCCACCCGCGCGGTGATGGTGGTGAACCAGCCCGGTCAGGTTCTGCACGGCCTGCGCGTCCGCGCGGCTGGCCTTGAGCCAGGCCGATTGGACCGCGTCCTCGGCGTCGGCGGCCGAACCCAGCAGGTGAAAGGCCACCGACCGCAGGTGGGGTCGGTCGCCGTCAAAGCGGCGGGCCAAATCGTCCAGGGTGCTCATGGGTCACCTTTCCCGCACCGGAGCCGTCACACAGGTGAGCCCATTCACCAAGCCAAGGAGACCCAACACCATGAGCCTATCTGTCGTCATCACGCTGATCACGGCGATCGCCACGGCGGCCGTCGGGGCCGCCGATCTGGTTCCGGCCAAGTTCGTGCTGGCCAACTCGGCGCGGGTGGGAGTGCCGCGATCCTGGCTGCCGATGCTGGGGACGTTGAAGCTGGCCGGCGGCATCGGGTTGGTCGTCGGGCTGCTCGGCGTGCCGGTCATCGGTGTCGCCGCCGCGGCCGGCCTGGTCGCCTTCTTCGTCGGGGCCGTC
>PPEA01000224.1 GCA_002967005.1 Mycobacterium talmoniae | reverse complement strand
CGACAGCCCGAGCGCGCCACAACCGTGGCGGCGCTCAACAGGGCGGTTCGACGTCGCATCCCGCTGGCGGGTCAGCCGGCCGAGGCGGCCTGCAGCAGCGACATGGCCGAGGACCGGGACAGCTTCCAGCCATCCTGGTTGACGAAGCTGACGGCCAGGGTGCGCGGCGCCATCTGCGGTCCGGACGCGGTGACGTTGGCGGTGGCCGTCCCCGGCCCGCTCGGCGCGATGTTGGCGACGCTGAACTGCAACGGCAGCTGGCCCTTCTGGGCGGCCTTCTGCAGCCGCTTGTCGGCGGCGTGCGCCTCGATGGGGCCGATGCCGCCCTCCACCAGCCCGGATTTGCTGGCGAACGGCACACCGGGGTCGGCGAGGTTGTTGAGCAGGCCGATCAGCTCGTCGGGGGCCGGGACGTCGGGGGCCGGATCCAGCGGAACCGGGATCCCGAAGACCACCGGCTGCACCTCGGACGCCGCCGGGCCCACCGATGCAATAGATGTCACACCGGCGGCGGCCGCCCCGATCGCGGCGACGGCTGCCACGCCTGTGGCTAGGGATTTCAGGGTCACGGCTGTCCTCTCGATCCGACCGATGTAGCAGCAAGGCTAACAGTGTCACCCGTGTGTCGGATTCCTAGTCTGCACATGGATCCGCAATCGCCGGTAGCGTTGAAGTATCCGCCGCGCCAACTTCCGGCATGGGAAAGGAGCGCAACATGGGTGAGTCAGAGCGTTCTGAATCGTTCGGTGGCCCCCGGCAAACGGGCATGTCCGAGGACGACGCCGCCGAGCTGGAAGAGCTGCGTCGCGAAGCGGCCGTGCTGCGCGAGCAACTGGAGCATGCGAGCGGACCGCAGGACGCTGTGCGCAGCAGCCGCGACGTGCATCAACTCGAGGCCCGCATCGACTCGTTAGCGGCCCGCAACTCCAAGCTGATGGAAACCCTCAAGGAGGCCCGTCAGCAACTGCTGGCGCTGCGCGAAGAGGTCGACCGGCTCGGACAGCCGCCCAGCGGTTACGGAGTGCTGCTGTGCACCCATGACGACGACACCGTCGACGTGTTCACCTCCGGCCGCAAAATGCGGCTGACCTGCTCACCCAACATCGAGGTCGGCTCGCTGAAGAAGGGCCAGACCGTCCGGCTCAACGAGGCGCTGACCGTGGTGGAGGCCGGCACCTTCGAATCGGTGGGGGAGATCTCCACGCTGCGCGAAATCCTGGCCGACGGGCACCGCGCGCTGGTGGTCGGCCACGCCGATGAGGAGCGCATCGTGTGGCTGGCCGAGCCGCTGGTGGCCGCCGACCTGCCCGAGGGCACCTTCGACGCCCTCGACGACGACCTGCGGCCCCGCAAGCTGCGCCCCGGCGACTCGCTGCTGGTCGACACCAAGGCCGGCTACGCGTTCGAACGCATTCCCAAGGCCGAGGTCGAGGACCTGGTGCTCGAAGAGGTGCCCGACGTCAGCTACAACGACATCGGCGGGCTGGGCCGCCAGATCGAGCAGATCCGCGACGCGGTGGAGCTGCCGTTCCTGCACGGCGAGCTGTACCGCGAATACATGCTGCGCCCGCCCAAGGGGGTGCTGCTGTACGGCCCGCCCGGCTGCGGCAAGACGCTGATCGCCAAGGCGGTGGCCAACTCGCTGGCCAAGAAGATGGCCGAGGTCCGCGGCGACGACGCCAAGGAAGCCAAGTCGTACTTCCTCAACATCAAGGGCCCCGAGCTGCTGAACAAGTTCGTCGGGGAGACCGAGCGGCACATCCGGCTGATCTTCCAGCGGGCCCGGGAGAAGGCCTCCGAAGGCACCCCGGTGATCGTGTTCTTCGACGAGATGGACTCGATCTTCCGCACCCGCGGCACCGGCGTCTCCTCGGACGTGGAGACCACGGTCGTCCCGCAGCTGCTCTCCGAAATCGACGGGGTGGAGGGGCTGGAGAACGTCATCGTGATCGGCGCCTCCAACCGCGAGGACATGATCGACCCGGCGATCCTGCGGCCCGGCCGGCTGGACGTCAAGATCAAGATCGAACGGCCGGACGCCGAGGCGGCGCAGGACATCTTCTCCAAGTACCTCACCGACGACCTGCCGGTGCACGCCGATGACCTGGCGGAGTTTGGTGGCGATCGCACGCTGTGCATCAAGGCGATGATCGAAAAGGTCGTCGACCGGATGTACGCCGAGATCGACGACAACCGGTTCCTGGAGGTCACCTACGCCAACGGTGACAAGGAAGTCATGTACTTCAAGGACTTCAACTCCGGGGCGATGATCCAAAACGTCGTCGACCGGGCGAAGAAGAACGCGATCAAGTCGGTGCTGGAAACCGGCCAGCCCGGTCTGCGCATCCAGCATCTGCTGGATTCGATTGTCGACGAGTTCGCCGAGAACGAGGACCTGCCCAACACCACCAACCCCGATGACTGGGCACGGATCTCGGGTAAGAAGGGCGAGCGGATCGTCTACATCCGCACCCTGGTCACCGGCAAGAGCTCCAGCGCGAGCCGGGCCATCGACACCGAATCCAACCTGGGCCAATACCTGTAGGGTCACCCCTTCCCGCGAGCGTGCGTGTCCCCGGTCGACACGCCGAGGAAATTTCCGGATTTGCGCACGCTCGTGCGGGAGCGCGGCGCACCTGTGCAGTGTGTGACGGGTGTGGTGCGCCGGGCGTGACTGTGTAATGGCGGCGTTGAGTGTGCGCACACGGCGGTGCCGGCGCGCGAATCCCGCCCTGGGCGCACACTCAATGCGCGCGGCCGCCGCACACGCGATGCGCGCGGCCGCAGCGGACTCGGTCGGAGCCCGCAACGGCGCCCCTCTAGGCTGAAACGATGCAGCGGATCATCGGGACCGAAGTGGAATACGGCATTTCGTCGCCGTCGGATCCGACCGCGAACCCGATCCTCACCTCGACCCAGGCCGTGCTGGCCTACGCCGCGGCGGCGGGCATCCAACGCGCCAAACGCACCCGCTGGGACTACGAGGTGGAATCCCCGCTGCGCGACGCCCGCGGTTTCGACCTGAGCCGCTCGGCCGGCCCGCCGCCGGTCGTCGACGCCGACGAGGTGGGCGCGGCGAACATGATTTTGACCAACGGAGCGCGGCTGTACGTCGACCACGCCCACCCGGAGTACTCGGCGCCCGAGGTCACCGACCCGCTCGACGCGGTGATCTGGGATAAGGCCGGCGAACGGGTGATGGAGGCCGCCGCGCGGCACGTCGCCAGCGTGCCGGGCGCCGCCAAGCTGCAGTTGTACAAAAACAACGTCGACGGCAAGGGCGCCTCCTACGGATCGCACGAGAACTACCTGATGAGCCGGCAGACGCCGTTTTCGGCCATCATCGCCGGGCTGACCCCGTTCTTCGTGTCCCGCCAGGTGATCACCGGCTCGGGCCGGGTGGGCATCGGCCCGTCCGGGGACGAGCCGGGGTTCCAGCTGTCCCAGCGCGCCGACTACATCGAGGTCGAGGTCGGGCTGGAAACCACCCTCAAGCGCGGCATCATCAACACCCGTGACGAGCCGCACGCCGACGCCGACAAATACCGGCGGCTGCACGTGATCATCGGCGACGCCAACCTCGCCGAGACCTCGACCTACCTCAAGCTGGGCGCCACCTCGCTGGTGCTCGACCTCATCGAGGAGGGGCCCGCGCACGGGATCGACCTGAGCGACCTGGCGCTGGCCCGGCCGGTGCACGCGGTGCACGTGATCAGCCGCGACCCGTCGCTGCGGGCCACCGTCGCGCTGGCCGACGGCCGGGAGCTGACCGGTCTTGCGCTGCAACGCATCTACCTGGACCGGGTGGCCAAACTGGTCGAGGCCCGGGACCCGGATCCGCGGGCCAACGACATCGTGACGACCTGGGCCAACGTGCTCGACCTGCTGGAACGCGACCCGATGGAGTGCGCGGACCTGCTGGACTGGCCGGCCAAGCTGCGGATCCTGGAGGGGTTCCGGCAGCGGGAGAACCTGAGCTGGTCGGCGCCCCGGCTGCACCTTGTTGACCTGCAGTATTCCGATGTCCGGCTGGACAAGGGCCTGTACAACCGGTTGGTCGCGCGGGGTTCCATGCGGCGCCTGGTCACCGAACAGCAGGTGCTCAACGCGGTCGACAACCCGCCCACCGACACCCGCGCCTACTTTCGCGGCGAATGCCTGCGCCGGTTCGGCGCCGACATCGCGGCGGCCAGCTGGGACTCGGTGATCTTCGACCTGGGCGGCGACTCGCTGGTGCGGATCCCCACGTTGGAGCCGCTGCGGGGCAGCAAGGCCCACGTGGGGGCGCTGCTGGACTCGGTGGACAGCGCTGTGGAACTGGTGCAACAACTCACGACCTAGAGCCGCAGCAACATCGCCATGGACCGGTAGGGTGGAGAGACCGGCCGACGCGCGTGATGCGGGGCCGATGAGAAAGCAGGAGGCAGCGATGGCTCAGGAGCAGACGAAGCGTGGCGGTGGCGGCGGCGACGACGAGGACCTCACCGGCAGCACTGCGGCGGGCCAGGAGCGTCGCGAGAAGCTGGCCGAAGACACCGATGACCTGCTCGACGAGATCGACGACGTGCTCGAGGAGAACGCCGAGGACTTCGTGCGGGCATACGTCCAAAAGGGCGGACAGTGACCTGGCCGTTCCGCGATCATCTGCCCCTTACCTCAGCACTAGCCAATCCGTCGGTCGACCTGTCGTCATTCTCTGAATTCCTGCGGCGTCAGGCACCGGAACTGCTGCCGACCGGCCTCAGCGCCGGCGGCGGGGGTGAGGGCGGTGCCGCTCAGCTGCCGCACGGCACCACGATCGTCGCGTTGAAGTACCCGGGTGGGGTGGTCATCGCCGGGGACCGCCGCTCGACGCAGGGCAATATGATCGCCGGCCGCGACGTGCAGAAGGTGTATATCACCGACGAGTACACCGCCACCGGTATCGCCGGCACCGCGGCGATCGCCGTCGAGTTCGCCCGGCTCTACGCGGTGGAACTCGAGCATTACGAGAAGCTGGAAGGGGTGCCGCTGACGTTTGCCGGCAAGGTCAACCGGCTGGCGATCATGGTGCGCGGCAACCTGGGTGCGGCGATGCAGGGCCTGGTGGCGTTGCCGCTGCTGGCCGGCTACGACATCGACGCGGACGACCCGCAGACCGCCGGGCGCATCGTGTCGTTCGACGCCGCCGGCGGCTGGAACGTCGAGGAGGAGGGCTACCAGGCGGTGGGCTCGGGCTCGATCTTCGCCAAGTCGTCGATCAAGAAGCTGTACTCGCGGGTGACCGACGCCGATTCGGCGCTCAAGGTGGCCGTGGAGGCGCTGTACGACGCCGCCGACGACGACTCGGCCACCGGCGGACCGGATCTGGTCCGCGGCATCTACCCGACCGCGGTCACCATCGATGCCGACGGCGCCGTCGACGTGGCCGAGCCGCGGATCGCCGAGCTGGCCCGTGAGGTGATCGAAAGCCGAACCCGCCCGGACGCCGCCGGTCCCGACAAGCCCAAGCGGCGGGGTGCGAAGTGAGTTTTCCGTATTTCATCTCGCCCGAGCAGGCGATGCGCGAGCGCAGCGAGCTCGCGCGCAAGGGCATCGCCCGCGGCCGCAGCGTGGTGGCGCTGGCCTACGCCGACGGGGTGCTGTTCGTCGCGGAGAACCCGTCGCGCTCCCTGCAGAAGATCAGCGAACTCTACGACCGGGTCGGGTTCGCGGCCGCCGGCCGGATCAACGAGTTCGAAAACCTGCGCCGCGGCGGCATCCAGTTCGCCGATACCCGCGGCTACGCCTATGACCGGCGCGACGTCACCGCCCGCCAGCTGGCCAATGTCTACGCGCAAACGCTGGGCACCATCTTCACCGAGCAGGCCAAACCCTACGAGGTGGAGTTGTGCGTGGCCGGGGTCGCCTACCAGGGGCAGTCCAAACCGCCCGAGCTATACCGGATTACCTATGACGGGTCGATCACCGACGAGCCGCATTTCGTGGTGATGGGCGGCACGACGGAGCCGATCATCGCCGCGCTCAAGGAGTCCTACGCGGAGAACGCCGAACTGGCCGACGCGCTGCGCATCGCCGTCGACGCGCTGAAGAAGACCGACGGCGGCAACGGGTCGGAGCCGCGGCCGCTGGGGCCCGGCACCCTGGAGGTGGCCATCCTGGACGCCAACCGGCCCAAGCGGGCGTTCCGGCGGATCACCCGGTCCGCACTGGAATCCCTGCTGCCTCAGCCGGATTCGGCGAAGACCGACTCGCCGGAGCCGGACCAACCCGCCGACTGACCCGCGGTAATGCAGGGCGAGGGGGTTCCGGAGGCGCCGCGGCGCTACCGGCCCGGTGCCGCGCAGTGGTCGCTGGCGGGCCTGATCGTCGCGTTCGTGGTGGGCCTGGTGCTGTTCAAGCTCGTCAAGGGCGTCGGGCTGGGCCAGACCGCGGCGTTCTATATCGGGATTCCCACCGTGCTCGCGCTGATCCTCACCTTGTCGGCGCCGTCCGGCCGCGCGATCGGGATGACGATCAAGGCGATCACCATCCTGCTGTTGCTGGCCATCCCGGTGCTCGGCGAGGGCTTCATCTGCGTGCTGATCGCGGCGCCTTGTTCTACGGCGCGGGATCATCGTGGCGTGGCTGGTGGATCGGTTGCGGCGCCGCGGCGGCGGGGGTGGCCCGGCAGTCCGTGGTGGCGTTCCCGGT
>PPEA01000223.1 GCA_002967005.1 Mycobacterium talmoniae | reverse complement strand
GCCAGCGGCGGCGCCGGGGCGGTCGAGCATTTCGCGCCCGCCGTGCAGGCCGGCGCCGATGCGGTGCTGGCGGCCAGCGTGTTTCACTTCCGGGAGCTATCGATCGGCGAGGTGAAGGCGGCGATGGCCGCCGAGGGGATCGTGGTGCGATGACCGTCGTTTTCGCGCCGAACGTGCACTCAGACCGAAAAATCACGGGAAATCTCGCGCTGAATGCACGTTCGGCGCGGAGCATGGTCCGATGAGCAATCTGGACCCGGCTATCGCTGCCCGGCTCAAGCGCAACGCGGACGGCCTGTTCACCGCCGTCGTGCAAGAACGCGGCAGCGGTGACGTGCTGATGGTCGCCTGGATGGACGACGACGCGCTGGCCCGCACCCTGGAAACCCGGGAGGCGACGTATTTTTCCCGGTCCCGCGGCGAGCAGTGGATCAAGGGCGCCACCTCCGGGCACACCCAGCACGTGCATGCGGTGCGGCTGGACTGCGACGGTGACGCCGTGCTGCTTCAGGTCGATCAGGTCGGCGGGGCCTGCCACACCGGGGACCACAGCTGCTTTGACGCCGACGTGCTGTTGGGCCCGGAGGAGTCGTCCAATGGTTGATAGCCTCCGATCATGGGGGACTGGTTTCAGCGCGTGGTGGACGTGCAGACCAGCGGCGCCGACGCCGAGGTGCAAGCCGCCCGGCTGCGTAGCTGGCTGATCGCCGAACGCATCATCGAACCGGTGCTCACCGACTGCGTGCTCGGCGAGCCACGTGGCCACCCGCCGGGTGCCGACTTCGCGACGGCGTTGGCTGATGGTTTCACCGACGAGAACCTCGCACTGACCCGCACGCTGTGGACCAACGGGATGGACATCAGCACCGGGCGGCAGGTTTATTGGGTCGCCGAGCCGGTCGGCCCACTGACCTGTCCGCACTGCGGGCACCTCGAGGAGATGGATCACCCGCAGAGCCGGTGGAACGGCGCCTTCAACGATGCATTCACTGCGTGGTTGGCCGGTGGCGACGGACGGGTGCCTTGCGTGTCATGCAACGCCCTCGTCGCCCTCAACGACTGGGACTGGGGACCCTATCCGTGGGCGTTCGGCGAACTGGGCATCACGATGTGGAATTGGCCGCCGATCGCAGCGGAGTTCGTTGCGCGGGTGGGTGATTTGCTGGGTGATCGCGTCGTCTACAACTGCGGGAAGCTGTGATCCGGCCGGAACTCCTCGCCCAGGCGACTGCGACAGCGCGCGAGCCAGGGCCCCGTCGAACGTCGCCAGCGCGGGAGAGACGTCGCGCAGCAACGGGATTGGGCCGCTGATGTGCTGCATCATCACGGCGCCCCGGGGCCACCCGACAGTTAACCGGCGGTGCCGTCCCAGGAGGGGATGTCGATGAGCGAGCGGTGCGGGTCGCTCGACATCGCCAGCAGGCCGCGCAGCGCCCGGATGCCAAGCGGCCAGTTGCGCGGGTCGCGCAGGTTCACACCGCCGACGAGCTGCCTCAGCATCGACAACGTGTCGAAGTAGATCCGCTCGGCCACCAGGTTCTCGTCCTCGTCGAAGACGAAGTACGCCGTCATCCGGGTGCGGTGCCGGGAACCGGTGGCCGGAATACCGCCCAGCGGACCCAAATGGGTTCCCCGTAGCCAGAACTCGACGATGACGGCGTCGGCACTGTGCCGCAGCGCGATGATCTCGTGGTCCTGGTCGGGGAAGGCGACGCGCGTGTCGTGGTAGTACCGGCGGACCTCGGCGTCGCCGTCGTGCACGGTGAGCGTGGGGATGATCTCGTAGTGCGGATGCGGGAAGGTGGCCAGCACGTCGTCCCAGTTCTGGCGGACCTCGTCGTGGAAGTGGTTGAGGACGAGTTTCTCGCGGGCGCGCAGCACGTCGACGGGTGGTGTGGCGAAGCGGTTGGTCATAGCATCTCCCTGCTCGACGGGCTCACAGGTCGATCCGGGCGGCCTTGGTGCGCGCGGTCCAGCGGCCGTCCCGGTACCCGACCTCGATCGGGTGGGAGAAGGCGGCCGTCACGTGGTCGGTGGTGACGGTGTCCCGGGCGGGCCCGCTGGCCACGGTGCGGCCCTCGGCGATCAGCAACGCGTGCGTGGTGGTGGTCGGCAGCTCTTCTAGGTGGTGGGTGACCAGGATCGACGCCACGTCCGGGTGGGTTTCGTCCAGCGAGTCGATGGTTTCCAGCAGTTGCTCGCGGGCGGCCACATCCAGCCCGGTGGTGGGCTCGTCGAGCAGCAGCAGGCGTGGATCCGAAATCAGTGCCCGCGCGATCAGGGTGCGGCCGCGTTCGCCCTGCGACAGGGTGGGCCACACGTCGTCGGCCTTGCGGGACAAACCGACCATGTCGATCATGGCGTCGGCGCGGCGCCGTTCGTCGGGGCTGGGCGTCCAGTGCAGCGGGGTGTCGATGGTGGCGGTGATGCCGGTGAGCACCACCTCCCGCACGGTCAGCGCGTATTGCAGGCGGTGGCGCGGGTTGACGTGGCCGATGGAGCGGCGCAGCCGCGCCAGCTCGACCCGGCCCATCTGTTCGCCGAGCACGTGCACGGTGCCCGAGGTGGGGAAGGTGACCGCCGCACAGAAACCCAGCAACGTGCTCTTGCCGGCACCGTTGGGTCCGAGCAGCGCCCAATGCTCACCGGCGTGCACGGTCAGCGAAATGCCGTCGATGATCTGTTTGCCGTCGCGACGAAACGTCACCTCGGCGAGTTCCAAAACGGGCGTCACGTGGAGCACTCCTTTGCGGGTTGGGCCAGGCTTGCTGTCCACGCGTTACGCGACGTGAAGGACATCCCTCTGGTAGGCGAGCAGGTGCTCCAACAGCCACGCGCTGGACTTGAGTAGCTTGCCGTCCCGCGCCAGCTCGATGGCCTCGGCCACCTCGTCGGGCTGCAGGTCGCGGCGTTCGAGCCCAATGAATAGGAAGCTGATGAGCGGCCCAACGTGATCCTCGTTCATTTGTCTGTCCAACAGCGCGGCATCGGTGTACTCGCCGCGGTAGCGCGGGTACAGCTTCGCGGCAAGGCCGCCCCCGTAGGGATCACTCACGGCACTCATGTTAGTGCGACGGGGTAGGCGCTGGTCACATACCAAATTAGGTACGCCAGGTGAAGTCGTCGACCTGGCTGCGCAATGAACCGGCGCATCACCTCGGTGTCCGCCGCGGCCCGTCGCCGCCGCAGCGCCTCGAGGTCGACGGCCAGGGCGTGGAAGCCGTCGGCGTGTGCCCGCAGCCGGGCGAGTTCGGTGGATGCCGTCATACCGCAGGCTGGCATGGACGGGTCTGGCCGCGCCGACACGTATCCACAGTCGCGTCTCCTGCACCGCGACGAGCCCACAACCAGTACGCTCGAATCGTGCAGCGACGAATCATGGGCATCGAGACCGAGTTCGGTGTCACCTGCACCTTCCACGGTCACCGGCGGCTGTCTCCGGACGAGGTGGCCCGCTATCTGTTCCGTCGGGTGGTGTCCTGGGGGCGCAGTTCCAACGTCTTCCTACGGAACGGCGCCCGGCTGTACCTCGACGTGGGCAGCCACCCCGAATACGCCACCGCCGAATGCGACAACCTGATCCAGCTGGTCACCCACGACCGCGCCGGGGAACGGGTGCTCGAAGACCTGCTGGTCGACGCCGAGCAGCGCCTGGCCGACGAGGGCATCGGTGGCGACATCTACCTGTTCAAGAACAACACCGACTCGGCGGGCAACTCCTACGGCTGCCACGAGAACTACCTGATCGTGCGGGCCGGTGAGTTCTCCCGGATCTCCGATGTGCTGCTGCCGTTTTTGGTCACCCGCCAGCTGATCTGCGGGGCCGGCAAGGTGCTGCAAACCCCCAAGGCCGCCACGTTCTGCCTTTCGCAGCGCGCCGAGCACATCTGGGAGGGCGTTTCCTCGGCCACCACCCGCAGCCGCCCGATCATCAACACCCGCGACGAACCGCACGCCGACGCCGAGAAGTACCGCCGCCTGCACGTCATCGTCGGCGACTCCAACATGTCCGAGACCACCACCATGCTCAAGGTGGGCACCGCGGCGCTGGTGCTGGAGATGATCGAATCCGGGGTGGCGTTCCGCGACTTCTCGCTGGACAACCCCATCCGCGCCATCCGCGAGGTCAGCCACGACCTGACCGGCCGCCGCCCGGTGCGGCTAGCCGGCGGCCGGCAGGCCAGCGCCTTAGACATCCAGCGCGAGTACTACAGCCGCGCCGTCGAGCACCTGCAGACCCGGGAGTCCAATCCGCAGATCGAGCAGGTGGTCGACCTGTGGGGGCGTCAGCTCGACGCGGTGGAAAGCCAGGACTTCGCCAAGGTGGACACTGAGATCGACTGGGTGATCAAACGCAAGCTGTTCCAGCGCTACCAGGACCGCTACAACATGGAGCTGTCCGACCCGAAGATCGCCCAGCTGGATTTGGCCTACCACGACATCAAACGCGGCCGCGGCGTGTTCGACCTGCTGCAGCGCAAGGGCCTGGCGGCCCGCCTCACCACCGACGAGGAGATCGACGACGCCGTCGACACCCCGCCGCAGACCACCCGGGCCAAACTGCGCGGCGAATTCATCAGCGCCGCCCAGGCCGCCGGCCGCGATTTCACCGTCGACTGGGTGCACCTGAAACTCAACGATCAGGCCCAGCGCACCGTGCTGTGCAAAGACCCGTTCCGGTCGGTCGATGAGCGGGTCAAGCGGCTGATCGCCAGCATGTAGCGCATACCCTGTTAGCCGTGGCGACATCGAAAGTCGAACGGCTGGTGAACCTCGTCATCGCTTTGCTGTCCACGTCGGGCTACCTCACCGCGGACAAGATCCGGTCCAGCGTGCAGGGCTATGAGGACAGCCCCAGCCCGGAGGCGTTCTCCCGGATGTTTGAGCGGGACAAAAATGAGCTCCGCGATCTGGGTATCCCGCTGGAGACCGGCAGGGTGTCGGTGTTCGACCCGGTGGAGGGTTACCGGATTAACCGCGACGCCTACGCGCTGCCCGACGTCGAGTTGTCGCCCGACGAGGCGGCGGCGGTGGCGGTCGCCACCCGGCTGTGGGAGTCACCGGAACTGATCAGCGCCACCCAGGGAGCCCTGCTCAAGCTGCGAGCCGCCGGTATCGATGTCGATCCGGACGCCCCGGTGGCCATCACCTCACCGGCGGGGCTGCCGGGGCTGCGCGGCTCCGAGAGCGTTTTGCCCAGCCTGTTGTCGGCGATCGGGTCCGGTCAGGCGGTGCAATTTGACCACCGCTCGTCGCGGGCCGAGCCCTACGCGGTGCGCACCGTGGAACCGTGGGGGGTGATCACCGAGAACGGCTACTGGTATCTGGTGGGGCACGACCGCGACCGCGACGCCACCCGCGTGTTCCGGTTGTCGCGGATCGCGGGCGCGGTGACCCCGGTCGGCCCGGCCGGTGCGGTCACCCGGCCC
>PPEA01000222.1 GCA_002967005.1 Mycobacterium talmoniae | reverse complement strand
GCCGTCGACGAGCCCGCCCCGATCGAAAACCAGGCCGCCGCCGCGGTGCGCGACGCGGCGCGGCAAAGCCGCGCCCTGGCCATCGACTATTACGCCGCCTCCCGCGACGCGTTATCGACCCGCGTCGTCGACCCGATCCGGGTGGTGGTGATCGGCAACCACAGCTATCTGGAGGCCTGGTGTCGGGAGTCCGAGGGGGTGCGACTGTTCCGGTTTGACCGGATTGTCGACGCCACCGTGCTGGACGAACCGTCGGCGCCCCCGGAGCCCGCGTTGCAAGCCCCGACCGACACGTCGCTGTTCAACGCCGACCCGTCGTTGCCGGCGGCGACGCTGCGGGTGGCGCCGTCGGCCGCGTGGATGTTCGAGTACTACCCGATGCGGGTGGTGCAGGAGCTGCCCGACGGCTACTGCGAGGCGGCGATGACGTACGCCTCCGAGGAGTGGATGACGCGGCTGCTGCTCGGGCTGGGCGACGACGTGCAGGTGTTGGCCCCGGAGTCGCTGGTCGCGCGGGTCCGCGACGCCGCCGCGGCCGCGCTGGCCGTGTACCAAAACTCCCCGGTGTAAGCGGCGTTGTCGAACCCGAAGGCCGCCATTTCGGCGTCTACCCGCCGAGCGTGGCTGATTGGTTTGGGCCTGGTGTGACTGGCGTGGCAGGCGGGTCGCGGGTGAAGCGCTTTCACAGTGCCAGCGCTTAATTGCTGCCATCGAGCCTGCGCTGACGGCACCGAGTCTGCGGTGACGGCACCGAGTCTGCGGTGACGGCGCCGAGTCTGCGGTGACGGCATCGAGCCTGCAGTCATGGCGCCGACCCTGTAACCAGGCCGTCCTGGAGACCGAAAACACGGCCTGAGTACAGGCTCGATGCCGTGAGCGCAGTTTCGATGCCGTGAGCGCAGGCTCGATGCCGCCACCGCAGGCTCGATGCCCCGACCGCAGACTCGATGCCCTGACCGCAGGCTCGACACCCACAGCCGCGGCCGGGGGCGCTAACTTCCCCGCCAATTTCCGCCGCCACCGCACGTTCGGCGCCGCGCGCGGCCGCTGCGGTAGCATCGAACCGACGTCTGGAGGTTAGACATGGGCAGTTTGCAACCCTGGCACTGGCTGATCCTTGCCGTCGTGATACTCCTGCTCTTCGGTTCGAAGAAGCTTCCCGATGCGGCCCGCTCGTTGGGCAAGTCGCTGCGAATCTTCAAATCCGAGGTCCGTGAACTGCAGAACGACGGCAAATCGGAGCCGTCGGGCACCCCGGCCGCCTCGCCGACCCCGGTGCAGTCCGAGCGGGTCGACCCCGGGCCGGATCACACCGACGCACGGCCGGCTTGAGCCTGACAACAGCAGCGCGGCGTGAAAGCGCCGCACGGTGATTACCCGCGTGCGCACCCCCGGACTCCTGCGTCGGCTCGACCCGCGGCTTCGCCGTAGCCGCACCAACCCCGACGGGACGATGTCGCTCGTCGACCATCTGCGCGAATTGCGCACCCGATTGCTGATCTCGCTGGCCGCGATCGCGCTCACCACCAGCTTCGGCTTCATCTGGTATTCGCACGGCTTCTTCGGGTGGGAGAGCCTTGGCGAATGGCTGCGCCACCCGTATTGCTCGCTGCCTGCCTCGGCGCGCGCCCAGATCAGCGCCGACGGCCAGTGCCGACTGCTGGCCACCGCCCCGTTCGACCAGTTCATGTTGCGCCTCAAAGTGGGGCTGACCGCCGGCGTCGTGCTGGCCTGCCCGATGTGGTTCTACCAGCTGTGGGCGTTCATCACGCCCGGGCTGTACCGCAAGGAACGCCGCTTTGCGGTGGTGTTCGTGGTGTCGGCGGCGGTGCTGTTCGTGGCCGGGGCGCTGCTGGCCTACCTGGTGCTGGCCAAGGCGCTGGGATTCCTGCTAACCGTGGGCAGCGACGTGCAGGTGACCGCGCTATCCGGTGACCGGTATTTCGGGTTCCTGATCAACCTGCTGCTGGTGTTCGGGATCAGCTTCGAGTTCCCGCTGCTGATCGTCATGCTCAACCTGGTCGGGGTGCTCAGCTATGCCCGGCTCAAATCCTGGCGGCGCGGCCTCATCTTTGCCATGTTCGTGTTCGCGGCGGTGTTCACCCCCGGCTCGGACCCGTTCTCGATGACCGCGCTGGGGCTGGCGCTGACCCTGCTGCTGGAATTCGCCATCCAGATCGCCCGGCTGCACGACAAACGCAAAGCCAAGCGCGAAGCGCTGGCCGCGATCCCCGACGACGAGGCCGCGCCCATCGAAGCGCCGTCGGCGGTACCGGCGTCGGCGCCGATCACCACCCCGCATGACGACGTCACCTGACGCGGGCGGCGCGGGAGGCGGCGTCGTGACCGAGCTGAGCCGGTTCGCCGCCGAGCTGCCGTTCGCGTTGGACGACTTCCAGCGCCGCGGATGCGCGGCGCTGGAAGACGGTCGCGGCGTGCTGGTGTGCGCGCCGACCGGCGCCGGCAAGACGGTGGTCGGGGAATTCGCCGTGCACCTGGCGCTGGCGGCGGGCGGCAAGTGCTTCTACACCACGCCGCTCAAGGCGCTGAGCAACCAAAAGCACACCGACTTGGTCACCCGCTACGGACGGGATCGGATCGGGCTGCTCACCGGCGACCAGTCGGTCAACGCCAACGCGCCGGTGGTGGTGATGACCACCGAGGTGCTGCGCAACATGCTCTACGCCGATTCACCTGCACTGCAGGGGCTTTCCCATGTCGTGATGGACGAGGTGCATTTCCTCGCCGACCGGATGCGCGGCGCGGTGTGGGAGGAGGTCATCCTCCACCTACCCGACGAGGTCCGGCTGGTCAGCCTGTCGGCGACGGTCAGCAACGCCGAGGAGTTCGGCGGCTGGATCCAGACCGTACGCGGCGACACCACCGTGGTCGTCGATGAACACCGCCCGGTGCCGCTGTGGCAGCACGTGCTGGTGGGCAAGCGGCTGTTCGACCTGTTCGACTACGGCGCCGGCAAGGACCCCAAGGCCACCAGGCGGCAGGCCGGTTGTCGATCCGGCGCTGCTGCGCCACATCGCGCAGCGCCGCGAAGCCGACCGGCTGGCCGACTGGCAGC
>PPEA01000221.1 GCA_002967005.1 Mycobacterium talmoniae | reverse complement strand
TGTCGACAGGCTGACCGGGGCGTCGGTGGCCACCCGGACGACGGCCCGGCCGCCTCGATGTAGTCGGCGGCCGCCTGCAGCTTTGCCCGGACCCCTTTGGGCATCGACGATTTCGGGTCGGCGGCGGCGGCCAGGATCGCCGCCAGCGAGTCGTGCTGCGGCAGCAGCCCGGCGGCGGTCTTCTCACCGATGCCGGGCACCCCGGGCAGTCCGTCGGAGGGATCGCCACGCAGCAACGCCAACTCGGCGTAGGCGGCACCGGCCCGGTCGGCGGGCACGCCGTAGCGTTCGGCCACCTCGACCGGGCCGAACAGCGTCGCCTTCGCCAGCCCGCGTCCCAGGTACAGCACCCGCACCGGCACCGGCTGGTCGGTCACCACCTGCAGCAGGTCCCGATCGCCGCTGACGACGATCACCGGGTCGCGGTGCTCGGCGGCGGCCAGGGTGCCCAGCACATCGTCGGCCTCGAACCCCGCGGCGCCGCCGGTGGCGATCCCGAACGCGTCCAGGATGTCGCCGATCATCTCGACCTGGGGTGACAGCTCGTCGGGCACTTCCTCGATGTCGGGTTGGCCCGCCGGCTCGGCCTCCGCGACCCGATGCGCCTTATAGGAGGGGATCCGGTCCACCCGGAACTGCGGTCGCCAGTCCAAGTCCAGGCACACCACCAGCCGGCGCGGCCGGTGCTGGGTGATCAGGGTGGCCACCGAGTCCACAAAGCCGCGCACCGCGTTGACCGGTCGCCCATCCGGGGCGGTGATCGAGGACGGGACGCCGAAGTAGGAACGGAACCACATACTGGCGCCGTCGAGAAGCAGCAGGGGAGCCATGGGTGCAAGCCTATTTCCGGTTGACTCTGCGTCCACCACGCGGTCCACTCGCACTTCCGCGTGGTAGGCGCAGAGTCAACACGGCTAGCCTGGCTGTCGTGACTTCCAGCAGATTCGACACAGATGTCTATGCCCGTCGGCTCACCGCCGCGGCCGCCGCCACCGGTGCCGCCGGCCTGGCCGGTCTGGTCATCACCCCCGGCTATGACCTGCGGTATCTGATCGGTTCGCGCGCGCAGACTTTCGAGCGGCTCACGGCGTTGGTGCTGCCGGTGTCCGGTGCGCCGACCCTGGTGGTGCCGCGGTTGGAGCTGGCGTCGCTCACCGAATCCGCGGCCGGTGAGCTAGGGCTGACGGTGCGCGACTGGGTGGACGGCCAGGACCCCTACCGGCTGGTCGCCGAGGCGCTGGGCGGCGCACCGGCGCGCACGGCGGTCACCGACGCGATGCCGGCGCTGCACCTGCTGCCGCTGGCCGAGGTGCTCGGCACGCTGCCGGTGCTCGCCACCGACGTGCTGCGGGAGCTGCGGATGATCAAGGATGCCAGCGAGATCGACGCGCTGCGCAAGGCCGGCGCGGCCATCGATCGCGTGCACGCCCGGGTGCCGGAGTTCTTGACACCGGGCCGCACCGAAGCCGACGTCGCCGCCGACATCGCCGACGCGATTGTGGCCGAAGGGCATTCGGAGGTGTCGTTCATCATCGTCGGCTCCGGACCGCACGGCGCCGACCCGCATCACGAGCACTCCGATCGGGTGCTGCAGGCCGGGGACATCGTGGTCATCGACATCGGCGGCTCGTATGCGCCCGGATATCACTCGGACTGCACCCGCACCTACAGCCTCGGTGAGCCGGACCCGAAAGTGGCGCAGCAATATTCGGTGCTGCAGCGGGCCCAGCACGCGGCGGTCGCCGCGGTGCGGCCGGGCCTGGCCGCCGAGGACGTGGACCGGGTCGCTCGGGACATCCTGGCCGAGGCCGGGCTGGCGGACGCGTTTGTGCACCGGACCGGGCACGGCATCGGGTTGTCGGTGCACGAGGAGCCCTACATCGTCGCCGGCAATCAGACCGTGCTACGTGACGGGATGGCGTTTTCGGTCGAGCCGGGCATCTACTTTCCGGGGCGGTGGGGCGCGCGCATCGAGGACATCGTCGTCGTCACCGCCGACGGGGCGCAGCCGGTCAACAGCCGACCACACGAGTTGATCGTGGTGCCGGTCGAGTAGCCGGCGCGGCATTCACAGGGGTGAATTGCGTTCCTCCGCAGCGCTCGTAGGGTTGGGCAGCAACACGGCGTTCGGGGGAGATCAGTGGCGGACCAGACATTGGCGGTCGTTCCGGCCGGATTGCTGGCGGCAGCACACGTCATCGCCGGCCAGGCCGCGGCATTGCGGATCCCAGGGCGGCGTTCCGGCGACGAGGCGGAGCCTCCGCGGTGGCCGCCGCGCGGCTGTCGCGCGCGTTGCACGATTGTTGCGACGGCTTGTCGCGGCGGCTGACGGCGGTGTCGCACGAGCTGGA
>PPEA01000220.1 GCA_002967005.1 Mycobacterium talmoniae | reverse complement strand
CGTCGAGTCGGGCGCACTGGCTGGCCGGGTCGGGCCGAAGGTCCGCACCCCGGCCGTCGTCGCCGCCGCCCAGCCGCTGCCGATCACGACCGGGAACGCGAGATCGCGATGCTGGTCGCGGCCGGGTTGTCCAACCGTCAGATCGCCGACCGGCTGACCGTTTCGGTGCGCACGGTGGACGGCCACCTCTATCGCATTTTCGCCAAGCTCGGCATCGAGCGGCGCGACCAGCTGGTGCACCTGGTCAATCGGACCCGGGCCGACACGCGTTAGGCCAACGCCAGCGTGCCGTGCGCCATCGAGATCAGGCGTCGGGCGGGCACCTGGGCGTGGGTGCCTTTGACCATCTCGCGTTCGCCAAGGACGGCGAGGGTGTGGACCAGCCGAGCGGTGGACTCGGCCAACATCACCCCGCCCGGCGGAGCCACCGACTGCATCCGCTGGGCCAGGCCGACGTCGTCACCGAGCGCGGTGTGGCCCTGCGGATTGTCGCCCTCGAGCAGCATGCGGCCCGAGTTCAGACCAGCCCGCAGCTGCACCACGACCCCGTCTGAATTCTCCACATGTCCGCTCAGGCACTGTGTTTCGGTCTGAATGTCCAGGGCGGCGAAACAGGCACGCACGGCGTGATCCGTCACCGCGACCGGGGTGCCGAACAGCGCCACCACACCCGAGCCGGTGACCTTGTCAACGATGCCGCCGTAGCGACGGACCACCATGGCCGCGCAGTTGCCCAGCGCGGCCATGACTTCGTGGAAGCGTTCTGCGCCGAGCGCCGCGGCCACGTCCATCGACTGCGCCACCTTGACGAACAGCACCGTCACTTGCCGGTACTCGATGGCGTTGGGCGGCACTGCGATCGGGGCGTCACACGCGGTCACTAGGCCTGCAGCTTGGCGATTTTCGCGCTGTCCGCGTGAAATTCACCACGGACAACCTTGCCGTCGCGGTCGAACCTCAGCACGTTGACGAACGGGGACTCTTCGCTGCCCTTGTCGTTGGCGAAGCGCTGGGTGCCGATCGCGACGACATATTCGCCGCCGTCGATGTATTCGCGCGGCTCGATCGTGACGGTGTTCCAGTACTCGGGCAGCCGCGCCATCATGTCGATGATCTCGTCGCGTCCGCGCACCTCCCCGCCCGGCTCAATCTCGTCGGAGGAGTACCAGACGGCGTCTGGGGCGTAGAACTCTTTCAGCGCCGCCAGATCCCCGCGGCTAAACGCCTGGTAGGCGGACCGGGCAGTATCGACGTTGGACATTTCGGCTCCTCGGTTCGAGTGGTCGGCAGCCATCCGCTGCTGGCCAATCGACTATGACGCCGCGTCGCCGCAGCCGAATAGAGTAGCCGCGTACCTCAGTTTTCGGCGATACGGTACGAATGGTGGGTGCCCGATCCCACCGTGCTGCTGTTGTCGACCTCTGACACCGACCTGATCACCGCCCGCGCCAGCGGCGCGCGCTACCGGTGGGCCAACCCGGCGCGGCTGATCCTCGAGGACCTGCCCGACCTGCTCGACGGCGCCGACGTCGTGGTGGTCCGCATCCTGGGCGGCTACCGGGCCTGGCAGGACGGCATTGATGCGGTGCTGGCCAGCGGTGTCCCGGCCGTGATGGTCAGCGGTGAGCAAACCCCGGACGCCGAGCTGATGGACCGCTCCAGCGTTCCGGCCGGTATCGCCGTGCAAGCCCACATCTATCTCGCCCAGGGCGGCGTCGAGAACCTGCGCCAACTGCACGCCTTCTTGTCCGACACCGTGCTGATGACCGGGATCGGGTTTGCGCCGCCGGTGGCCACCCCGACCTGGGGACCGCTGGAGCGGCCCGGCGCCGGTGCTGCCGACCAGCCGACCATCGCGGTGTTGTACTACCGGGCCCAGCAATTGGCCGGCAACACCGGCTACATCGAGGCGCTGTGCACGGCGATCGAGGCCGCCGGGGGTCACGCGCTGCCGCTGTACTGCGCGTCGCTGCGCACCGCCGAACCCGAACTGCTGGACACGTTGCGGCGCGCCGACGCGATGATCGTCACCGTGCTGGCCGCCGGGGGGAGCAAGCCGGCGACGGCCGCGGCCGGCGGCGACGATGATGGCTGGAACGTCGAGCACCTGGCGGCGCTGGACATCCCGATCCTGCAAGGCCTGTGCCTGACCACCGACCGGGACCAGTGGTGCGCCAACGACGACGGCCTGTCCCCGCTCGACGTCGCCAGCCAGGTCGCGGTCCCCGAATTCGACGGGCGCATCATCACGGTTCCGTTCTCGTTCAAGGAGATCGACGACGAGGGACTGATCTCGTATCGCGCCGACCCGGAGCGCTGCGCACGCGTCGCGGGCCTTGCGGTGCGCTACGGGCGGCTACGCGCCATCCCCGCCGCCGACAAACGGGTGGCGGTGGTGTTTTCGGCGTATCCGACCAAGCACGCCCGCATCGGCAACGCCGTCGGCCTGGACACCCCGGCCAGCGCGGTGGCGTTGCTGGGCGCGCTGCGCGACCACGGATACCGGGTGGGGGAGCTGCCCGGACTCGACGCCCACGACGGCGACGCGCTGATCCACGCGTTGATCGACGCGGGCGGACAGGATCCGGACTGGCTGACCGAGGCCCAGCTGTCCGGCAACCCGATCCGGGTGTCCGCCAAGGACTATCGCGCCTGGTTCGCCACCCTGCCCGCCGAGTTCGCCGACGCCGTGCAGCAGCACTGGGGGCCGCCGCCGGGAGAGTTGTTCGTCGATAGGACCAACGACCCGGACGGCGAAATCGTCATCGCCGCACTGCGCGCGGACAACGTGGTGCTGCTGGTGCAGCCGCCGCGCGGCTTCGGCGAGAACCCGGTGGCGATCTACCATGACCCGGATCTGCCGCCCAGTCACCACTACCTGGCCGCCTACCGCTGGCTGGGTTCGGATTTTCCCAACAGTTTTGACGCCGACGCCGTGGTGCACCTGGGCAAGCACGGCAACCTGGAGTGGCTGCCCGGCAAGACCTTAGGGATGTCGGCGGCCTGCGGGCCGGACGCCGCGCTGGGGGATCTGCCGCTGATCTACCCGTTTCTGGTCAACGACCCGGGGGAGGGCACCCAGGCCAAACGCCGCGCGCACGCGGTGCTGGTCGATCACCTCATCCCGCCGATGGCGCGCGCCGAAAGCTACGGCGACATCGCCCGTTTGGAGCAGCTGCTCGACGAGCACGCCACCATCGCCGCGCTGGACCCCGGCAAGCTGCCCGCGATCCGCCAGCAGATCTGGACGCTGATCCGCGCCGCCAAGATGGATCACGACCTGGGTCTGGCCGAGCGTCCCGAAGACGAGCAGTTCGACGACATGCTGCTGCACGTCGACGGGTGGCTGTGCGAGATCAAGGATGTGCAGATCCGCGACGGGCTGCACATCCTGGGGCAGGCCCCCGCCGGGGAACAGCAACTGGATCTGGTGTTGGCGATCCTGCGGGCGCGTCAACTGTTCGGCGGCGAGCACTCGGTGCCCGGTCTGCGGCAGGCGCTCGGGCTGGCCGAGGACGGCACCGACGAGCGGGCCGTCGTCGACCACCGGTGCCGGGTCCGCGGGATCGACGGTCTGTGGGTGGTGGACGGGTCGGTGCTGCCGGGCATCCCCAGCCGGGGTCCGCACGCGACGATCGTCATGCTCGCCCACCGGGCCGCCGAGTTCATTCGGTGAGCGTGCGTGTTCCCGGCCGACACGCCGAGCGTGCGGCCGGGCACACGCACGCTCACCCAGTCAGTGCCGGCGCCGGGAGGTCAGCCAGCGCACCGGCCGCAGCTGCTGCCCGTCGGCGGCCGGGGGCCCAGGCACCGATCACCAGTGCCGCCACCGCGATGATGATCGCCATCGTCCATGTCGAATATTGCACCGCGGTCAGGAATGCGGATTTCGCCTGCTCGGCCAGCGGTGCACCGTACGGGCCGAGCTGGGTGGAGATCCGGAGGGCCTCGGCCAGCGAATGGTGGGCGGAATCGCGCAGTGTCTCGGGAAACGCGGACAGCTGGGATGACAGCGCGCGGCCATACTGGGTGGCCAGGATGGAGCCGGCGACGGCAATGCCCAGTGCGGCGCCGACTTCCCGGGTGGTGTCGTTGACGGCTGAGGCCACACCCTGCTTGTCGTCGGGTGTGGCGGTCATGATCGCCGAGGTGGGCGGGGCCGTGCATAACCCGATACCGGTGCTCATCACCAAAAGTGGCCAGGCCAGATGCCAGTAGGGGGAGTCGATTTCGAGTGCACGCAAACAAATGAAGCCGGTCGATATCAACAACAGCCCGACGAACAGTGTCAGGCGCAGTCCGAGCCGGGGGACATACCACGGTGACAGCGCCGACAGCGTGAGCACCGGTGCCATCAGGGGGCTCAACGCGACGGCGGTCTTGAGGGCGCTGTAGCCCATCACCAGCTGAATGTGCTGCATCGAGACGTAGAAGAAGCCGAAGTTGGCGAAGAACATCATGGTGACCGTCGCTGCCCCGGTGGCGAAACTCGGATTGGCGAACAGCCGGATGTCGAGAAGCGGGTGACGCCGCCGGAGTTCGACGACGGCGAAGGCCGCGGCAAGCATCAATCCGGCAACGATGCAGCCGTACACCAGCGGGTGGGTCCAGCCGCGGGCGGGGGCTTCGACGATGCCGAAGACGAAAATCGCGACCGCCCCGCCGATCAGAACCGCACCAGGCCAGTCCACGCCGGCGGCATGGTCGTCGCGCGATGACGAGATCGTGCACGTCAGGGCGATCAGCAGATTCCCGGCCCCGGTAAACGCCCAGAAGATGGACTGCCACGGCCAAAACAGCAGCAGCAGACCGGATCCGAGCATCCCCAGCACGGCACCCGATCCGGCGAGGCCAGCCCAGATTCCAATAGCCTTGGCCCGCTCATGTTTTGGGTATGCGGCGGTCAGCAGTGACAGGGTGGCGGGCATGATGAAGGCGGCGCCGACACCGGCCGCCGCCCGGGCCAGGATGATCTGCACGGGGGTGTCGAACATCGTCGGCGCCAGCGATGCCAGCGTGAAAATGCACAGCCCGGTCAGCAGGGCGCCGCGGCGCCCGTAGCGGTCGGCAAGAGCGCCCGCCGGCAGCAGTAGGCAGGCCAGCGCCAGGGTGTAGCCGTCCACCACCCAGGTGAGCTGGGTCTGGGTGGCCGAGGTCGCAATGGCGATATCGCCCAGGGCGACGTTCAACGCGATCATCGAGCTGATCACCAGGGTCACGCCCAGGCAGGCCACGATCAGCGTCCAGGTGCGGGCTCGTGGTGACTCGGTCGGCGCGCTGCGCTGCCCGGGTGGGGCCAGGGCTGGATCTAAACCGACCATGGGTGCGTTCCTTTCGGCGGCAGCGGCAACTTTTGAGACTAATAGTCTCGTACCGAGAATGATAGTCTCGTTTTTGAGGAGGTGGGCGACGATGACCGGGGACAGTGGCGACCCCAGGCCGGCGCGCTCCCGTGCGCGGCTATTGGACGCGGCGGCGGCGCTGATGCGCGCCGGTGGACCCAGCGCGGTGACCGTCGACGCCGTCACCCGGGCGGCCAACGTGGCCCGCGCCACCCTGTACCGGCACTACCCGAGCGGAAATGATTTGCGGGCCGCCGCATTTCAGACCCTGTTGCCGTGCTCGCCGATGCCGCCGGAACACGGGTCGCTACGGGACCGGTTGACCGCGCTGGTACTGGACTGGGCCGAGCTGATCGCCGAGACGCCGATCACCCTCACCGCGATGTCGTGGCTGGCGTTGGGCAGTGGCCTCGACCAGGTGCCCAACCCGCCGGAGGGCGGGGAGATGCAGACCCTGCGCGAACGGGTTGCCCAGCTCTACGCGGCGCCGTTCGACGCGATCTTCGACAGCCCGCAGGCCGCCGCCGAACTGCGCGACGTCGATCGCGGCCAGGCGGCCGCGCTGCTGCTCGGGCCCATCGTGGTGGGCCGGCTCTCCACGTTGGCCGACTTCGACTATCAGGAGTGTGCCCGCGCCGCGGTGGACGGCTTCCTGCACGTCTACGGCAGGCCGGCGGCCGACCTCAGCGCAGCTGATATCGAATCGGCAGGTGCTTGAGCCCGCCCACGAACGTGGTGGAGATCAGCTTCGGATCCCCGGCCAGCTCAATGGATTTCAGTCGCGGCAGCAGCTCGGTGAAAAAGCTGTTCACCTCCATGCGGGCCAGCGCCGCGCCCAGGCAGAAGTGCACGCCGTACCCGAAGGCCAAGTGCTTGTTGGGGTCTCGGCCGACGTCGAAGCAGAACGGGTCGTCAAACACCTCCTCGTCCCGGTTGGCCGACACATACGACAAATACACCGACTCGCCGGCGGCGATCGGCACGCCGCGCACCGTGGTGTCCGCGGTGGCGGTGCGCATGAACTCCTTGACCGGGGTCACCCAGCGGATCATCTCCTCGACCGCGGTCGGCATCAGGTCGAGGTTGTCGCGCAACCGGTCGCGTTGATCCGGGTTTTCGATCAGCGCTTGCAGCCCACCGGAAATGGTGGCGCTGGTGGTGTCGTGCCCGGCGGTGGCGATGATCACGTAATAGGAGGCGGTGTCGACGTCGGACAGCGGTTCGCCGTCGACCCGGGCGTTGGCGATCGCCGAGGCCAGATCTTCGGTCGGCTGCTGCCGGCGGGCCGCGGTCAGCCCGGTGAAGTAGTTGAAGAAGTCCAGCAGCACCGCCAGCTGTTCTTCGAGCGTCGTCCCGCGCTTGAACTCCTCGTCGTCGCCGCCGAACAGTTCCTGGGTCAGCTTGAGCATCCGCGGAAAGTCCGATTCCGGGAGCCCCAGCAGCGACATGATCACGAACAGCGGGTAGTTGACCGCGACCTCCTGCACGAAATCGCATTCCGGTCCGGCCGCCGCCATCTTGTCGACGTAGCTCTTGGCCAATTCGTCGACCCGCAGCTTGAGCGCGCGCATCGCCTTGGGCCGGAACCAGTCCGCGCCGATGGCCCGCACCACCCGGTGCTGCGGATCGTCCATGTGGATCAGGGTGCGCAACCCCATCCCGGAATCCAGCTGGGCCTGCGCCATGTCGTCGGCCTCGGCGGTGGCCAGCAGCGGCCGGGGCGCATTGATCCACAGGTTGTTGTCCCGCTCGATGTCCATGACGTCGGCGTGCTTGGTGATCGCCCAGAACGGCCGGAACGGGGCCTGATCCACCAGCGACACCGGGGCGTGGGCGCGCAGGTGGGTCAGCGCCGCATGCAGGCGCGGCTCGTCGGCGTAGGCCGTCGGGTCGGCGAACACCTTCGCGGCCTCGTCAATGATCGGCGTGCTCATCGGGGCTCCTCACCAGTCGGCGTCGCTACTTGACGCGTGTCAGCTTTTCCCAGTGTCGGTGACTGCCGGCGATCTGGGGGCGGTTTACCGCGATCGGGGGTTCGGCTTTCGCATACGCTCAGGATTTGTGCTCACCGGATCCCGGCGCGGCGTCGCGGCGCGCGCCCTCACGCTGCTGGCGGCCGTCCCGCTGCTGGTGGTGCTGGCGGCCGGCTGTGGGCGCGGCGGCAGCGCGACCCCGCACACG
>PPEA01000022.1 GCA_002967005.1 Mycobacterium talmoniae | reverse complement strand
GCGAGCAACGCACCGCGACACCGGGGCCACCAGCTGCGCTGTCGATCGCGCACGTTCCACCGCGTGCCGCACTGGGAGCACACTTGGATCACCGCACCAGGGTAGCCGGGGTGCGGCCGGACCGGAGGTCAGACGGTGCCGGGACGCCCGTCGTCGGTGATCACCGGCCGCCCGGCGGCGGCCCAGGCCAACATCCCGCCGCTGACGTTGACGGCCGGGTAGCCGTTGGCGTGCAGAAACTGGGCGACCCGCTGGGACCGGCCGCCGACATGGCAGATGACGTACAACTGGCCGTCACGGTCCAGCTCGTCGAGGCGCGACGGCACCTCACCCATCGGGATGTGCAGGGCGTCGGGGGCGTGGCCGCGCTGCCATTCGTCGTGCTCGCGGACATCCAGCAAGGTTGCTGCCGGCGCCTGGAAGCTTTGCGGCAAGCCGGTGACATCGGCCTGCGTGACGCCCGCACCATCGTCCATGGGTTCGATCTTGGCATGCGGCCGTCGCACGTGCACGATCGCGGCGAACCAGCTACTTAGCGGTATCCACAGTTTCCACAGGTTTATCCACAACGCGGCCGTCGACCGGACCGGGCGATGAGCGCGGATTCTGTGGCCATGCTGAGGTCCGACTGTGGATAACGGAACGGTATCGAAGCGCTTCGGTCAACAGCCCGTCGGCCGTCGAGCGAAATGTATTGGCCCGCTAAGCATCCGCATCGTCGAACACATGGTCGCAGACCCTCGGCCACCGGCCGGGCACCGCGATTTTCCTTGTCGTGCGGCGCGCGCTATCATCGCGGACACACGAAGCAGTTGTGATTCATCTCACTGAGAGCGAGTTATGCGTGCAGGTCAAGGTGGCATGATGGCGGCACAGCCGATTGGTCCGCGGTCCGCTGCGTCGTCGGGGCACTGGCCGCTGGGGTCGCCGACCTACAACCACTCGTACCTGCTGGCTGGTTTGCGCGCCGGTTTGATCGCGCTCGTGTTACTGGCGATTTTCGCCATCATCGTTTTGTTCTGAACCCGCCCCGAGCGGGTAGCCACCTAACGCACCCGTTGTTGCGGTGCGCGCGGCCATGGAGCAATGTTGACCGCGTACAGCCCGACGCGGACCGCTGCGAGCGGAACGTCAGGAGCAGGCCCACCAACGATTGAAGGAAGGAATCTCGTGGCTGACTACACCTTGCCGGATTTGGACTGGGACTACGGAGCCCTCGAGCCGCACATCTCCGGTCAGATCAACGAGCTTCACCACAGCAAGCACCACGCCGCCTACGTCAAGGGCGCCAACGATGCCCTCGCCAAACTGGAGGAGGCGCGCGCCAAGGACGACCATTCCGCGATCCTGCTGAACGAGAAGAACCTGGCCTTCCACCTCGCGGCCACGTCAACCACACCATCTGGTGGAAGAACCTGTCGCCGAACGGTGGCGACAAACCCACCGGTGATCTCGCCGCCGCCATCGACGACGCATTCGGGTCGTTCGACAAGTTCCGGGCGCAGTTCACCGCGGCCGCCAACGGGTTGCAGGGGTCCGGCTGGGCGGTGCTCGGTTACGACAGCCTCGGCGACAAGCTGCTCACCTTCCAGCTGTATGACCAGCAGGCCAACGTTCCGCTCGGCATCATTCCGCTGCTGCAGGTCGACATGTGGGAGCACGCCTTTTACCTGCAGTACAAAAACGTCAAAGCCGACTACGTCAAGGCGTTCTGGAATGTCGTGAACTGGGCAGATGTCCAGGACCGGTACGCCGCCGCGACGTCGAAGACCAAGGGGCTGCTGTTCGGCTGAGCCCGTTCGTTTGAAGCCTGGCTGGGGCGCCGCGCGAACCGCGCGGCGCCCCGCCTGTTTCCCGGGCCCAATGCCCGTCGTGTCTGCTTGCACGCCCCCGATCCGCGGCGCATGCTGGATAAACAGACCCACTGGGTGTCGCGGAGGACCAATGGAAACTGGGTCAGGCCGGGCGATTGAGATAGCGCCATTTCATTCCCACGGTGCCTTAAAAGGCTTCGTGATTTTTGGTCGCTGGCCGGACTCCACGAAGGAATGGGCGCAGCTGCTGATCGTGGCCGTCCGGGTGGCGTCATTGCCGGGATTGCTCTCCACCACAACGGTATTCGGCGCTCGCGAGGAGTTGCCCGAGTCTCCGCCGCCCGACACGGTCGGCTGGTGCTCGCCGAGGGCACCGTGGTGGGTGAATCCGCCATTGCGCCAGGGCATTTCGCTGAGCATCAGCGCCCGCGCTGCTGATGCTGCACCCCCCCGTCGGAAACCACCCCGTCCCTACCCGAGTGTTACGGTGCGGCGTCGGGATGTGTGCTGCTGCCCGGACTTCCGCACCTGGGCCTTGAGCACCGGGCGGCCTGGGTGGAGGCCGAAGCAGACGGCACCGTGACCTCATGGTGAGCCGGGTGGGTGTCGATCCGATCAGCCATCCCGATACCGCGATTCTGGCCATGCTCCTTGCCGCATAGCGGCTTTCGTCGTTGCGGCCGGCATGGCGCCGGTGTCGTCAACCCGGCGCCGGCTGCCGAGCGCCCTGAGGTACGCCGCGCACCGACACCGGGGCGCGCGGGCGGTTGGGCGGCGGACACGACCGGAATCCGGTATCGCAGCAAAGGCTGGTTTCGGTGCGGCGAACATTCCCGGTTGGTTGCCCGATGAGGCCCCTATCCAGCGCTGGTCGGCCAACTAGTTCTCGGCGGCCGACCGCGTTCCCGTCGCAGCGCCACGATTCTCTTGGTGCAGCTTGTATATATCGTGTTTGCGCCGGTCGGCATTCTCGCCGCGGGCGGGCGCCGATCCGCAGGACCGTTTCGCAGAATTCTTTCCTGGTTTGCACTTGGTTGGGGCCACAACTCTCGCTACGATGAGCAGCAAATACATGCTTGGATTCCTCTGCTCTTGTTCTTCGAACCCCTTTGGAGGTCATATCGATGAGCACGACGTTCGCCGCCCGCCTGAACCGCCTCTTTGACACGGTGTATCCGCCGGGGCGCGGCCCGCATACATCGGCGGAGGTGATCGCAGCGCTTAAGGCCGAGGGCATCACGATGTCGGCCCCCTACCTGTCGCAGCTGCGTTCGGGCAACCGCACCAACCCCTCGACGGCCACCATGGCCGCATTGGCGAACTTCTTCCGCATCAAACCGGCGTATTTCACCGACGACGAGTACTACGAAAAGCTCGATAAAGAGTTGGCCTGGCTCGACAGCATGCGCGACGAGGGGGTGCGCCGCATCGCGACCCGGGCCATCGGGCTGTCGCCGGAGGCGCAGCAGGACATCGTGGCCAAAGTCGACGAGTTGCGCCGCAAAGAGCACCTCGACGCGTAGTCCGCGCCGGCGCCGCGTCGACCTGACGGCGTGTCGTGGGCGCGCTGCGATTAGGGTGGGCTCGATCCACGGCCACGCAGCGTCGACGAGATACCGGGGAGGCAGCCGGGATGGGCCTGTTCAAGCGAAAGAGTCGCGCGACCCGTCGCGCTGAGGCGCGGGCGCTCAAGGCCCGTGCCAAACTGGAAGCCAAGCTGGCCGCGAAAAATGAGGCGCGGCGACACAAGGCCGCCCAGCGCGCCGAGACCAAGGCGCTCAAGGCGCAACTGAAGGCGCAGCGGGACAGCGACCGGGCCGCGCTGAAAGTCGCCGAGCATCAACTCAAGACCGCGCGTGAGGGAAAAGTGCTGTCGCCGACCCGGATCCGCCGGGTGCTGACGGTGTCTCGGTTGCTCGCCCCGATCGTGGTCCCGGTGGTTTACCGGGCCGCGATGGCCGCCCGCGGGCTGCTCGATGAGCGGCGGGCCGACCGGCTCGGGGTCCCGCTGGCCCAGATCGGGCCAGTTCTCCGGGCACGGGGCGCGGTTGTCGGCCCGCATCGCCGGGGCCGAGAAAACGCTGCAGCTGGTGCAGAACAAGAACCCCAAGGACGCGGAGACCAAACAGTTCGCGGCCGCGATCACCGAACGGCTGACCGACCTGTCCGCTGCCGTCACCGCCGCGGAGAACATGCCGTCGGCGCGGCGCCGGGCGGCGCACGCCGCGATCGCCGAACAACTCGACGGCATCGACGCGGACCTGATGGCGCGGCTGGGACTGGGCTGACGCCATGCACCGCCGGCTGAAGCTGCGCGCGCCCGGCGGGTCGCGGCCCTCGGCGGCGGCCGACCGCCACCCTGTGCCTGGGGTCGGCGTCGG
>PPEA01000219.1 GCA_002967005.1 Mycobacterium talmoniae | reverse complement strand
GGGATGCCGGCTGGGATCCCGGATGCCGCCGCGCGGCGTCACCGACAACCCGCTGTCGCCGCGGTGCTGCGGTTCGCGGCCACCGAGGTGGTGCCGCGGCTGGCCGGCACCGCGGGCGAGATCGAGCAGGTGCTGCGCGCCTTGGACGGTCGGTTCATCCCGGCCGGACCGTCGGGCTCACCGCTGCGCGGGCTGGTCAACGTGCTGCCCACCGGGCGCAACTTCTACTCGGTGGACCCCAAGGCGGTGCCGTCCCGGCTGGCGTGGGAAACCGGGGTGGCGATGGCGGATTCGCTGCTGGCCCGCTACCGCGACGACTACGGGCGCTGGCCGGCCTCGGTGGGTTTGTCGGTGTGGGGCACCTCGCGATGCGCACCGCCGGCGACGACATCGCCGAAGTGCTTGCGCTGCTCGGTGTTCGGCCGGTGTGGGATGACGCGTCGCGGCGGGTGGTGGGCCTGACGCCGATCCCACTAGCCGAGCTGGGTCGGCCCCGCATCGACGTGACGGTGCGCATCTCCGGGTTCTTCCGGGACGCCTTCCCGCACGTGGTAACCATGCTCGACGACGCGGTGCGGCTGGTGGCCGACCTCGACGAGCCCGACGACGACAACTATGTGCGGGCCCACGCGCGCGCCGACCTGGCCGCCCACGGCGACCAGCGGCGCGCCACCACCAGGATTTTCGGCTCCAAGCCGGGCACCTACGGGGCGGGGCTGCTGCAGCTGATCGATTCCCGCAACTGGCGCGACGACGCCGACCTGGCGCAGGTGTACACCGCGTGGGGCGGTTTCGCCTACGGCCGCGACCTGGACGGCCGACCCGCCACCGACGACATGAACCGGGCTTACCGACGCATCGCCGTCGCGGCCAAAAACACCGACACCCGCGAACACGACATCGCCGACTCCGACGACTATTTCCAGTACCACGGCGGCATGGTGGCCACCGTGCGGGCGTTGACCGGGCAGGCGCCGGCGGCCTACATCGGCGACAACACTCGCCCCGACGCGGTCCGCACCCGCACCCTGTCCGAGGAGACCACCCGGGTGTTCCGGGCCCGGGTGGTCAACCCGCGCTGGATCACCGCGATGCGCAAACACGGCTACAAGGGCGCCTTCGAGATGGCCGCCACCGTCGACTACCTGTTCGGCTACGACGCCACCGCCCACGTGATGGCCGACTGGATGTACGAGCAGCTCACCGAGCGCTACGTGTTGGACCCCGACAACCGCAAGTTCATGGCCGAGTCCAACCCCTGGGCGCTGCACGGGATGGCCGAGCGGCTGCTGGAGGCCGCCGGCCGCGGCATGTGGGCCGAGCCCCAGCAAGCCACCCTCGACGGGCTGCGTCAGGCGCTGCTGGAAACCGAAGGCGACCTGGAGGGCTAGTTCGCCGAGCAGACGCAAAAGCCCCTAAAAACCGCCCCATGAGGGGGCTTTTGCGTCTGCTCGCCGCTAGAGTCGACCCGTGGCTCCCACGTTCGCTGACATCGCGAAATCCGACTACATCCTGCTGACCACCTTCACCAAGGACGGCCGGCCCAAACCCACCCCGATCTGGGCCGCCGCCGACGGTGACCGGTTGCTGGTGATCACCGAGGCGAAGTCCTGGAAGGTCAAGCGGATCCGCAACACCCCGCGGGTGACGCTGGCGGCCTGCGACCTGCGGGGCCGGCCCAAGAGCGAGGCGATCGAGGCGACCGCCACCATCTTGGACCCGTCGCACACCGGCACCGTCTACGACGCGATCGGCAAGCGCTACGGCCTCATCGGCCGGGTGTTTAACTTCTTCAGCAAACTGCGCGGCGGCATGCACAACAACCTCGGCCTGGAAATCCGCGCCGCCAACTAAGCCGCGCCGTAGCCCGCCGCAACCGTCAGGCCTGCGACGCACCGCCCAAGTGTTCACCGAAGAACGCGAACACCCGGGCCCAGGCGTCGGCGGTGGCGGCCTCGTTGTAGCCGAACCCGGTGACGCGCAGCAGCGGCTGGGCGGGCAGTTTGTTGGCAAAGCTGTGCCCGGCGCGCGGGTAGACCTTGATGTCGGCGGGAATGCCCTTGTGTTCGACGACCCGGCGCAGCCGGGTCGGCGCGCCACCCCCCAGCGGGTCGCGGGCGCGAAGCTGGCCACGATCGGGCACGCCCCGTCCAGGGTCTCGCTCAGGTGCCGCGGCAGCGGGGTGCCGTAGAACGGCGCCGACGCGGCGAACCCCTTGGGCGACATGATCAGCGCAAAACCGCCGCCCATGCAGAATCCCGCGATACCGACCGACCCGGAACACTGCGGCATGCCCAGCAGGTGGTCGCGGGCAGCCAGGATGTCATCGAGCGCGCGACCGCGTTTGGTCAGCAGCTCGCGCATCACCCGGGTGATGCAGCGGGCCCGGCCACCCCGGGCATACAGGTTCGGCGTGAGCGCGATGTACCCGGCGGCGGCGATGTGACCGGAGATCGCCTCGTTGTCCGGGCCGTAACCCAACGCGTCGTGGACCACCACCACGCCCGGCCACGGGCCGTGTCCGTCCGGAACACTCAGCAAGGCGTCGATGGGCCCATCGGGGGTGTCGAACTCGATCGTCGTCATTCCGCCCAATCTATTACCCACCCGGCGGCGACCCAAGGAACCAAAGCCGCGCCGCGATACGTTGGCCCCACATGGGCACGCGACTGTTTCTCGGGTACGCCGTCGTCGAACTGGCGGTGCTGGTTGCGCTGACCTCCACGATCGGCTTCGGGTGGACCCTGCTGCTGCTGACGGCCACCTTCGTCGGCGGGCTGCTGCTGGCGGGTGCGCAGGCCCGGCGCCAGCTGCGCCGGCTGCGCGCCGA
>PPEA01000218.1 GCA_002967005.1 Mycobacterium talmoniae | reverse complement strand
CCTGGCGGCCGCCGCGCCGGACCGGGTGCACGTGATGCACCGCACCGCCAAGGCCGGGTTGGGCGCGGCCTACCTGGCCGGGTTCGCCTGGGGACTGGCCCGCGAATACGCGGTGATCGTGGAGATGGACGCCGACGGCAGCCACGCCCCCGAGCAGCTGCACCGGCTGTTGGACGCCGTGGACGGCGGAGCGGATGTGGCGATCGGTTCCCGCTACGTGGACGGCGGGGCGGTGCGCAACTGGCCGTGGCGGCGGCTGGCGCTGTCCAAGACCGCCAACACCTATTCGCGGCTGCTACTGGGCGTCGGGATCCACGACATCACCGCCGGGTACCGCGCCTACCGGCGCGAGGTGCTGGAAAAGATCGACCTGGCCGCGGTGGAGTCGAAGGGGTACTGCTTCCAGATCGACCTGACCTGGCGGGCCATCAACAACGGCTTCGTCGTCGTCGAGGTGCCCATCACCTTCACCGAGCGGGAGCTCGGCGTGTCCAAGATGAGCGGCTCCAACATCCGCGAAGCGATGATCAAAGTCGCCCGGTGGGGGATCGCCGGGCGGCTGAACCGGACCCGCAGCGCGGTCGGCTAAGGCCGCGTTAGGCGCGGGTCAGCTACCCGCGGCGACGCGACTTGATCAGGTCCAACCGCTCCTTGAGCAGCTCTTCGAGCTCCTCGACCGAGCGGCGCTCCAGCAGCATGTCCCAGTGGGTGCGGGGCGGCTTGACCTTCTTGGGCTCCGGCAGCTCACCCTCGATCAGGGTGCCTTCCATCCCGTTGCGGCAAATCCAGGTGCCGGGGATCTCGGCGTCGTCGGCGAACGGGACGTCGAACTCTTCGCCGTTCTCGGTGCGGTACCGCGCGACTTGACGCGGCGCCAGGTCATGGTTGCGGTCGGTCTCGTAGCTCACGGCTCCGAGGCGACTGCCCCTCAGGACGCGATCAGCCATCGGCCCAACCTTTCCTAGATTCCGTTAAGCAAATTCTCTACGGGGCTAACAACGCAGCAACGTCGAACGGAGTTCCCGGGCTGCGACGCGACCCTCCATGATACCGGGACCGCCGGGTGGGCCCGACTAGAGTCACCAAGCGTGACCCGCCGCGGTAAACCACAACCCTGCCGCTGGTGCGGCCGTGAGGTGGCCGACACCGGGACCGGCCGCCGCCGCCAATACTGTCGGCAATCGTGTCGGCAGCGCGCCTACGAGCAGCGCGCCCAGATCAACGGCGGCCACGCGACGCTGCCCCCGGACGCGGTGGTGCTCACCGCCGAGGAAGCCGCCGCCCTGTCCGACCGGGTGTATCAGGTGCGCTGCGCGGCCGAAGACGTGGCCACGGCGCTGGACGAGGGGGCCGCGGCCAGCGAGCTGCGGCAGCTGTGCGACACGCTGATGCGGGCGGCGAAAGCCGCCGACGGCTGGCGCTAAGACCCTCAGCAGCCGAATTTCTTCCCGACGCCCGGCGGTGTGGGCGCCGGGTGCAGGCACCCGAACGGGGTGATGCCCGCCGCGGCGAACCGCGCCGCCGCGCGGTGCGCGTAGTTCACGCAGACTAGGCCGGCCGGGTCAGCCCGGCACCGGTAGTCGCCGAAGGCCAGCGACGCCCCGTAGGGCAGTTCGGGCCCGTCGCCGCGCAG
>PPEA01000217.1 GCA_002967005.1 Mycobacterium talmoniae | reverse complement strand
CGAGCTGCACAAGATGACGGTGGCGCGCCGCACCTTGCGGGAATACCAGCCGGTGTCCTCACCGTTCCCGTCGGCGCATCTGCCCACCCGGCGCGCGGCGCGCGGCCCGCGCCGACGGCTGGATGCACGGCGGCGGCGACGCCGACGAACTCGACCGGCTGATCGCCCGGCTGGGCCAGTTGCGGCAGGAAGAAGAGGTGGCCCGTACTCGGCCATTTGAAATCCACGTGATCTCGCTGGACGGCTTCACCGTCGACGGCGTCAAACGGCTGGAGGACAAGGGCGTCACCGACGTCATCGTGGGTTTCCGAGTTCCCTACATCATCGGCCCCGACACCCAGCCGCTGGCGGACAAAATCGCCAACCTGGAGCGGTTCGCCGACCAGGTGATCGCGAAAGTGTAACCGCTACAGCGGATCCCAGATCGGTGAACGCTTCTCCTGGTGGGCCTTGGCGGCCTCGGCCGGGTTGTTGGTGAATCCGCTGAGGATCTGGGTGCGGTTCTCGATCTCCTTGGCGTGCCGCAGGCTGGGCGCGTCCAGCGCGGCGTTGAGCCCGATCTTGGTCTGCCACACGCCGTAGGCGTTGTTGTCGACGATCGAGCGGGCCATCGTCGTTGCGGCGGTCAGCAGCTCGTCGGCGGCCACCACCTCGTGCACCAGCTTGATCCGGTAGGCCTCGTCGGCGTCGATGATGCGGCCGGTCAGCATCAGTTCGCGGGCCACCCCGGCGCCGACGATTTTGGGCAACAGATAGCTGGTGCCCATGTCCATCGACGAGAACCCGGCCTTGATGAACACCGACCCGAACCGGGCCGCCTCGGCGGCGATGCGGATGTCGCAGTGCAGCGCGAAAGCCAAACCGCCGCGACGGCGACGCCGTTGACGGCGGCGATCACCGGGATGGGCAACTCGTAGAGCCGGGTGAGCTGGTCGGCGAGCCGCACCTGAGCGTCGTAGGTGGTCTTGAACGCCGGGCTGCGGCTGGGCTTGGTCCACGGCTCCCCGGTGCCGCTCAGGTCGGCGCCGGCGCAAAAGCCCCGCCCGGCGCCGGTCAGGACGGCGACCCGGAATTCCCCGGTGCCGAGCCGGTCCAACGCGGCGTCCATCCCGTCGAGCAGGGCGCCGTCGATGGCGTTCAGCCGGTTGGGCCGGTTCAACGTCACGCAGCCGATCTGGTTGTCCAGGGTCTTCACGTCCACCGCCGCCATGGGTTCAACATAACCGCCGAGCAGACGCAAAAGCCCCCAAAATCGGGCCCTGGAAGGGGCTTTTGTGTCTGCTCGCCGGGGTGGTAGAGAGCTGTCTATGACCGAAGACCTCGTCTCCGACGCGACGATCGCCGCCATGTCCGCCGCCCAGCGTCGCGACCTGATTCGTCGGCTACGACGGCCGCTGGCCGAGCTGGTGCCCGCGACGACCTACGAGCGGGAGCGCCGGATTCGGCTCGGGCTGATGATCAGCGGTGCGGTGGGATTGATTCCGTGGATCGTCTATCTGGCGTTGACGCTGCCGGACACCTACGTCGCCCATAACTGGCCGGCGACCTGGGTGGGTTTCGACACGCTGCTGGTGCTGTTCATGGCCGGCACCGCGATCCTGGGTTTTCTGCGCCGTCAGGTGTTGATCCTGTCCGCGTTCACCACCGGGGTGTTGCTGGTCTGCGACGTGTGGTTCGACGTCATGACCGCCGGCCCGCGCGACTTGTGGGTGTCGCTGCTGACCGCGGGGGTGTCGCTGCCGCTGGCGGCCATCCTGATTGTCGGCGCGCTGCGCATCCTGCGGCTGACCGCCACCCAGTTGTGGCTGATCGACACCGGCACCCCGTTGTGGCGGCTGCCGTTGCTGCCGTGACCTCCCCGGGACTCCTTCCCGGCGAGCAGACGCAGAATCGCATGATTCGGGCCCCGACAGTGCGATTCTGCGTCTGCTCGCGGTCCTAGTTTCGCCCCGGCGCGGCGTGGCGGGCCAGCCGCTCGTCGTGGATCTTGACCAACTCCCGGAACCCGATCCGGTGATACTGCGGCACCGGTTGCACCCCCCACTTGTCCTGTGCGGTGTGTTGCCCGGCCGCTTCGGGCGCCCCGCCGAACGGCGCGCCGCCCATCGGATACGGGAACGCGCATTCGGCGGTGTCGTCGGAGTAGCGGACCTTCATCAGCTCGCTGCAGATCTCGCGGAACGACAGCGTCGGCCAGCCGTACCAGACCGCCAGCGCGGGCATGGTGAACGAGCCCTCGATCACCAACCCGAACAGGCACACGAACAGTCCGCGTTTGAGCCACTTGTGCATCCGCGCGAAGATCGGTGTGGTGCCCAGCGGAAGCTCCTGCGGGGGCGTCTCGTCCGACGTCGATGTGCTCATGTGCAGCGTCCTTTCTCAGTCGGAGAAGATTTCCCGGTTGACGGTGTGCAGATACGGGATCGCCAAAAATGGTGTGATGTAGAAGATGTCGTAGATCCACCAGCCGATCACCGGCAACACCACGCCGGCGTAGCGGATGTCGGCGTACATGGTCATGTTGAACGTGTAGCCGATCCAGATGACGATGCCGAACCAGCAGGTGACGATCAGCCACTGATGGCCCCACCGCTTCATCTGCAAGAACGCGATCGCCGCGGCGATGCGCATGGTGAACACCGTGAGGATGAGCGCGACCTCCCATGCCTTCTCCCCCGGCGCGCCCGCCCCGCCGATCCACAGCTCGTTGTAATGCCAGAAGTATCCGGCGTCGAAGAAGTTGCCCCAGGCGGTGATGATGGTGCGGTTCAACAGCGTGTGGTTGGCCAGCAGGTCCAGCGACCACCCCAAGCTGTTCAGGGCGGCGTCGACGATCACCAGATAGCCGATCAACGTGACGATGACGGGCCGCACCGACAGCCCGGACTGCTGCGCCTTGCGTTGCAGCCACACCCCGCGCAGGAAAAACGGCAGGCCGGCGAAGCCGATGAACATGGTGCCGATCAGCAGCGAACCGCCGATGAGCCAGCGGTCGGCTTGGCGTTGCGCCTGGCGGGATTGCTCCAGGTGTTCGTCGTAGGTCAGCGAATCGGCGGAAACCGTGGGCACGTTCACGCTCTCCCCTACCAATCCCGAACCATGTACATGTGCAGCTGGATCAAGAACATCGACAGCAGCCAGCCGTAGGCGAAGAGCTGGAAGGCGATCATCGCGCGTTTACGTTTGCGGTCTTGGTCATTCACGGGCAGGGTCCTTTCCTCACCGTTGCGTCGGTGATCCGTCGGTGGCCGACAGGGTGGCCGCGGCGATTTCGCGTAACCCGTCGGACAGGGCGCCGTCGCTGCTGAGCGGCGCCAGGATGCAGGCGTCGGCAGCCTCGAGTTCTGCTGCGCCGGCGGCGATCAGCTGGGCCGCGGTGACCAGCACCCGGGTGGACGGCGGTTCGAAATGAAACGCGTCGTCGGCGCGGCGGATGCCGGTGGCGCAGGCCACCAGCCGCTGCGCGGTCGGCAGGTCGATGCCGGCCTCCTTGACCAGCACTTCGGCCTCCCGATCGGGTGCCAGGTAGTCCATGGCCAGGGTCACGAAGCGTTGCCGGAACGACGGTTTCAGCTCCTTGAGCGAGCTGCGGTAGGCCGGGTTGTAGGAGCAGACCAGCATGAACGACTCCGGCGCGTGCACCACTTCCCCGGCCCGATCCAGGTACAGGGCGCGCCGGTGGTCGGTCAGGGAATGCAGGATGGCCAGCGAATCGTGCCGGGCTTCGACCACCTCGTCGAGGTAGCAGAGGGCGCCGTCTTTGACCGCCCGGGTCAGCGGGCCGTCGGTCCACACCACGTCGCCGCCGGTCACCAGGAACCGGCCCACCAGATCGGAGCTGGTCAGGTCGTCGTGGCAGCTGATGGTGACCACCGGCCGCCCCAGCAGGCCGCCCATGTGCTCGACCAATCGGGTCTTGCCGCAGCCGGTGGGGCCGGTGAGCATGACCGGCAGCCGCTGCTGAAAGGCCCGCTCGAACAACGAGATCTCGTTACCGGTGGCGTAGTAGAGGTCGCTCATGCGGCCACCAGCTCGCGATGCACGTGGGCCAGCACCCGCGGCAGCTCCTCGACCCGCCGGATCCGCTGAGACCGCCGCGGCCCGAACACCTCCGGCAGCGGATCGACCCGGGCGGGCCCGACGCCCAGGTAGTACACGGTCACGCCGACCTCGCCCGCTTCCTGCACGGCATGCGCGACATCGGCCCAGGCGTAGCGGCCCTCGTAGCCCTCATCGGACATCAGGCCGTCCCCGATCACAATCAGCAGCCGCCGCTCCGACGGCTGGGCCAGCAGCCGGCTGGTCAAATGCCGCAGCGGGGCACCGAGTCTGGTGTAGCCACCGGTGGCCAGCCCCGACCCGCTGGGGTCGACGGCATGGGTGTCGTCGAAGTCCTTCAGGCAGCGCACCTCGACGCGGTGCCGGGTGTTGCCGCTGAACACGAAGATGCCGTGGCGTTCCCGGGCCAGCGTCATGGCGCGGGACAACGCGTCGGCGCAGGCCAGCTCCAGCCGGAAGATCCGGCCGCCGTGTATGCCCAGCGAGGAGCTGCCGTCCAGCAACACCGCGGTGCTGACGTCGCGGCAGCTGGGCAGCAGGTCGCGGAACACCCGTGGTTGGGTCGCGGTGCCGGTAAGGGTGTCGACGTAGTGGCTGACGTAGCGGTCGAGGTCCAGATCGGATCCGTCCTCCAGGCCGGTGCGCATCGCGCGGTGGGTGTGCTCTTCGAACCAGCGCCGCAGCTCGGGGGAAACCGCCGCGAGCCGCCGGCCCCGCGCCGCGTGCCTGCGCTCCAGGACCGCGACATGGTCGGTGAGAAACCGCTGCGTCCAGGCGTTCCACTCCGGGTACGGGATGCCGGCGCGCTGATCGGGGCGGATCTCGATGTCGTCGTTCTCCGGGCGGCTCGGCGGCGGCAGGTTCGGATTGCGCACGCCCCCTTCGCCGCCCACCGGCACCGACATCAGCCGCTTGGCGTCCTTGCGCGGCGTGGTCCACGGCATCCGGCCGTAGGCGCGCCGGATCGCGGTGCCCAGGGCGCCGTGCGCCGCGGCGGCCAGCGGCAGCTGTCCGAGCAGCGGGTGGCTGGGCAGCGGTTGCCGGACCGCGTCAATTCCGCGGCACGGTGCAGCATTTCGGCGCCGTCCAGGTCGGGGTCCAGGGGCTCGATACCGGGCAGCACCCGTTGGGTTTCGGCCAGCAGCCCCGGCCACCGCTCGGCGACCCACCCCAGCGCGACACCGCCTTCCACCAGTGCCAGCGCCGCGCGGCGCCGCGGCGCATACTCGTGCAGCGGGTAGCCGGCGATGCGGTCCTTGGACGGCGAACACTGCAGCGCCACACCGCAGGTCACGGTGCGCCGGGTCCAGTCGGCCACCGGCGGCGGGTACGGGACCTGCACGAGGCTGCGGGCGGAGTTCAGCCCGAAGCAGCGCCGCTCCCCGGAGATCAGCCGCACCCCCGCTCGGCGGCGGTCCGACAGGGCGACGGCGGTCAGCGCACAGCTGCGCTCAACGGCTAACGCGGTGGTCATGGTCAGAACGTGCCGATGTTGCTCATCATCCAGTACCAGAACGCGACCATGCCGCAGATGGCGCCCCAGGCGAGCAGCAGGCGCAGGATTTCTTGCCACATAGGTCAGGTCTCCCTCTCATCGAGCTTCCATGCCCCGCAGCGCGGTGGCGACGAAGGTGTCCAACATGTCGGCGCGCAGCGTCTCCGACGTCCGCGTCGTGGTCAGCAGCGAATACAACCCCAGCAGGAAAAACACCGCACTGTGGAAGGGGTCCACCTCCGCGCAGGCCTCGCCGGCGTCGCGGGCTCGCTCGAGTTCCTGAACGACCAGCACGATCAGCGGGTGGTCGGTCCACTCGTCGTCCGGTGGCCGGTTCGACGAGAAGTGCAGGGCCAGAAAGTCTTTGAACAACAGGCTGCCCAGCCGTTGTTCGAGTGCGGCCACCACCCGCACCACCTCGGTCAACGCCGCGGCCAAATCGTGCGGTGTTTCCAGGAAGCGGGCGAACTCGTCGGCCAGCCGTTGCTCCTCGCGCCGTTCCAGCTCGAAGAGCACGTGTTCTTTGGTCGGGAAATGGAAGTAGAAGGTGCCGTGCGCGACGCCGGCGGCGGCGACGATGGCGCCGACGTCGGCCTCGGCCATCCCCGCGCGTTGAACTCGGTCAGCGCCGCCCGCAACAGGCGCTGACGCGTCTGCAGACGCTGCGTCTCCCGCGCGGATAGCTTCTCGGTCACTCGCGGCATGGTTCGCTATTTGTAGCCGATTCGCTGACTCTAGTCAATGACTTGTGTCAGTAATGCGGCCGAGCAGACGCAAAAGCCCCCTTTTCGCGGGTCGAAAGGGGGCTTTTGTGTCTGCTCGCGGGACTAACTCAGCCGCGCTTGGCCAGCCACTCGGCCTGCAGGCCCAGCAGCGCCATCAGCTCCAATCGCGGTGTGTCGGCGTCGAGTTCGCGGTAGCGCTGATACACGTTGACGACGACACGTTCGGCGTCCAGCCACGTCGCGTACTCGCCGAGGTCGATCCCGTCGGCCGCCTCGGCGAACGACAGGCCCCTGCCGTGGGCGGCGTCGGCCTGCTCGGCCACGTGCAGCAGGTAGCCGCGGACCGCGCGGATCCCGTCCGGGTCGGTGATCGGG
>PPEA01000216.1 GCA_002967005.1 Mycobacterium talmoniae | reverse complement strand
GACCCGGCGGCGCTGCTGCGCGGCGAGAGGGGCGGCCCGTCGAGGTGGCGGTGGATCTGGTGTGGAGCACCGACGGCACGCCCTACCAGTACCGGCTCACGCCGCGCTACGAGATCCCGTGCACGTCTCGGGCACCGTCACCGTCGACGGCACCGACTACCGGCTCCGCGACGCCGCCGGTCAGCGCGACCACTCCTGGGGTGTGCGCGACTGGTGGAGCATGGACTGGGTGTGGAGCGCGCTGCACCTCGACGACGGCACCCACCTGCACGGCGTGGACATTCGCATTCCCGGCGCCGGCCCGATCGGGGTCGGCTATGTGCAGAAGACGGGGGAGCGGCTCATCGAGCTGCAGACCGTCACCGCGCGGGAGACGTTCGCCGACAACGGGTTACCGATCACCACCGTCGTGGGCCTGCAGCCCGGGGAGATCACGGTGACCGCCGAGGTCGTCGCGCACGCGCCGGTGCGGCTGGTGGCCAGCGACGGGCGGATCAGCCAGTTCCCCCGGGCGTGGGTCAGCGTGTCCACCGCCGACGGCCGCTCCGGTGTCGGCTGGATGGAATGGAACCGTAACCGCGGCCGCTAAACCCATTGCGGGCGTTCGCGACTGTGCAGTTTCATACGCCCGGCAGGCGTCTCGCGGATGAAACCGCACAGTCGGCGCAATCAACCACCCCCGCGCTAGAACAGGAGGCGCATGGCCCGTTCGGCGGCGGCGTCGTCACCGACCCGGATGGCGTGGCCGACCCGCTCGTGCAACTCGATCACCTCCGGGCTGACGTGGTTGGTGGGCGCTTCGGCCAGCACCGCGTGCAGCGCCCGGAACATGCCGTTGCCGCTGGCCTCCAACACGGTGCGATGAAAGGCGTTGTGGGCCAGCCGGTACGAGTCGACGTCACCCGAGCGGGCGTGCACCACCATGTCCGAAACCGCGGCGGCCATGACGCGGCACTGCTCGGGATCGGCGCGCCGGGCCGCCAAGGCGCCGCCGCGGGGGCGACACCCCGGCGCAGCTCGTGCAGCGACTCCAGTTGCACGGCCCGGTCGCCGTCATCGAGTCGCCAGCGAATCAGCCGGGGGTCAAAGACATTCCAGCTTGCAGCGGGCTGCACGGTGATCCCGATGCGGCGCCGTGCAGCGACCATCCCCATCGATTCCAGCACCCGGATCGCCTCACGGACCACGCTGCGCGACACGCCGTTGCCGGCGCTCAGCGCATCCAGGGTCAGCACCTGCCCGGCGGGGTATCGTCCGGACACGATCCCGGTGCCGATCGCGGTCAGGACGTTGCGGTGCAACTCACTCGACGAACCGTCCTGGACCACCGATAAATAATCCCATATACCCCGATAGGTTGTAATCATCTGATCATTGCGGCACGCTCGCTGATGTGTCGCCGATCGTGGTCATGGGGGTATCCGGGGCGGGCAAATCGTCGGTGGGGCGGTCGCTGGCCGGGCGGCTACGGGTGCCGTTCGCCGACGCCGACGACTTCCACCCCGACGCCAACATCACCAAGATGACCGCCGGTATCCCGTTGACCGACACCGACCGGTATCCGTGGCTTGAGCTGGTCGGGCAGTGGTTGTCGGCGCACACCGGCGGCGGGGTGATCGGCTGCTCGGCGCTCAAACGCAGCTACCGCGACCAGCTCCGCCGACACTGTCCGACCGTCGAGTTCTTGCATCTCAGCGGCCCCCCAGACGTCATCGGCCGGCGGCAGGCGTACCGGACCGGCCATTTCATGCCGTCCGCGCTGCTGCGCTCCCAGTTCGACACGCTGGAGCCGCTGGCGCCCGAGGAACGCGGCGTCACCGTCGACGTCGGTCAGGACATCGACACGATCGTCGCCGATTACCTGGCCCGGCGCCGGTGAGGCGGCTCAGCCCTTGACCACCTGGGTGCCGCCGGCCCACTCGTCGTGCTTGCCCTGCTTGGTGGGGCTGGCGCTAATCGTCGCCGCGATGACGATGTAGGCCACGAACGCGATCAGGCTCCCGACGTAGGGGATCACCGCCAGCAAGGTGAACGCGTTGCGGGTGGCCGACTGCTTGGCGTCGGGCTTGTCCGCCCCGCCCGGACCGCGAACCGTCAGGCCCAACAGCCGCTTGCCCAGGGTGGCGCCGTGGGTGACCTCCAGCAGCACGAAATAGCCGAACATCAGCACGCCGGAGAACAGGCCGGTGGCCAAAAACCAGTAATCCCGGTCCAGGGTGAACAGCGACAGCAGGAACGCCACGATGTTGACCAGGACACCGTCGATCACCCGCGCGGCGAAACGCAGCCCCAGGCCGCCGGGCGCCGCTCCCGACGCCGGCCCGTAACCGCCGGGCTGGGGGTAGTGGGGCACGTTGGGATTGAAATCACCGGGTCTCATCTGCGTTCGCTCCTGACGGCAGTGGTTGCTGTGCGCCAATGTACCTGCGCGCGGGGCGGCGCGCCGGTCTACGATGGCGGCCGTCGATGTATCAGATCGTGGTGGCCCTAACCGTCTTCGCGCACTTCGCGTTCATGAGCTATCTCGTGGTGGGCGGATTCCTCGCGCTGCGCTGGCGTCGCACGTTCTGGCTGCACGTGCCGACGGCGGTGTGGGGCTTCGCGATCAACACCGCCCATCTGGACTGCCCGCTGACCTGGCTGGAACGGTGGTCGCGCGCCAAGGCCGGGATGGCGCCGCTGCCGCCGGATGGCTTTGTCGCCCACTACATCACCGGGGTGCTGTACCCCACCGATTGGCTGGGCGCCGTGGAGGTGGTGGTGTTTAGCCTGGTGGCGGTGTCGTGGGGCTTATACGCCTGGCAGGGATTGCGGCGACGGTCAGCTCACCGACCGCGGTAACGCGTGCGCGAACTCGCTGCCCCGCTCACGCGCGAGTTCGGCGAGTTCGCCGCCGCGTTCGCGCGCGAGTTCGGCGAGTTCCCCACCCCGTTCACGCGCGAGTTCGGCGAGTT
>PPEA01000215.1 GCA_002967005.1 Mycobacterium talmoniae | reverse complement strand
CGGGTCGACCGCGTGCTGGTGCCCGACGATGTCGCCACCGAGGTGCGCGGCGCCACCGAGGTCGCCGAGGAGACCCGCCGGTTCACCGGGCGCGCCCGCGCCGGTGTGGTGGTGCTGATCGACGGCGCACCCGGCGTCGCCATCGCGCCCGGCGGACACCTGCGGGCCTTGCTGCGCATCGGCATCGGCGACGACGACCGCATCCACCGCATCGACATCATCGGCGATCCCGACCGGCTGCGCACCGCCGCGCTGGCGCTGCCGGATTGGCCGGTTTGAGCTCGATTGAGCCGGCCCGCTCGGCCCGCTCGCCGAACGTGCACTCACGACGGGATTTTCGCGATTTTTCCGCCCTGAATGCACGTTCGCGCGCACGGCTACCGCAACGCGAGGACGGTCATCACCACCAACACCACCGTCAGCAGAATGAGGTAGGCGATGGCGTGCACGCGATCGGGGATGCTGCCGATGACGCGCGGGGCGAGTGCGATGGTCGGCAGCGAGCCGCCCAGCAGCGCTGTGGCGGCGGTGAGGTCGACGTGGCCGAGCTGACCCGGCTGCGGTACCGCTGGGCCAGTGACCGCGTAGACGATGGTTGCGACGGCCGCGACGGGCACGCTGAGCGGGTTGGCCAAGGCGGTGGCGTCCGCCATCGGCAGCCCCTTGCGGCGCAGCAACGGCACCGTCATGACACTGCCACCGACACCCAGAAAACTCGCGACCGCGCCGACCCCGATCCCGCCCACGGTGGCGGTGGTCCTGCTCAGCGGCTTGGGGACGGCGTTGTGACCCGTTGCGCCGCTGAGGAATCCGCTGCGGGTGACGCTATCCGCAATCGTGCCGGCAAGATAGACGACGAACAGGACAGTCAACACGGTGTTCGACACCCAATCCGCGGCGATCGCCCCGAGCGCCGCGCCCACGGCGATGAAGGCGATCATCGGCCACAAGTACTGCGGTTGCAGGCGGCCAGCTCGATGTTGGGCGAGGGTTGCCCACGACGCCGTCACCAGCATTACCGCGGTCGAGGTTGCCACCGCGGTGTGCATCGCGTCGCCGCCGCCGTAGGCGGCAACCACCACGGCCACCACCGGGACGGTCACGAAGCCGCCGCCGAAACCGAACAACACCGTGGTCAGGCCGGTTAGGCAGCCGACGCCGAGCAAAACCGCACACAGGATCAGCACCCAGCCGACGCTAGGGCGCACGCCCGATGGCGCACAATCGCTACTCCGCCATATTCATCTGAGTTTGCGCCAGCGCCTCGGTAGGGTGGGTGGGTGCGGAACGTGCCGGTCGAGCTGGTCGACGGCATTGACCGCGCCGTGCTGGCGATCGGGACCGACTATCCGCCGCAGCACCTGCTGCCGCTTCATCGGCACCGTCGCGCACAACTGCTCTACGGCGCCACCGGGATCATGCAGGTGGGGACCGCCGCGGGGACGTGGACGGTTCCGACGCACCGCGCCGTCCTGATACCGCCCGACACCGACCATCAGGTGCAGATGGATCACGTCAGCACCCGAAGCCTCTACATCGAGCCCGCTGCCGCGCCCTGGTTTCCCACCCGCTGCCAGGTGGTGGACGTTTCCGCGCTGCTGCGCGAACTGCTGCTCGCTGCGGTGCAACTGCCGGCCGAATACGACCGGCACGGGCGCGATGCCGCGCTCATCGAGCTCATCCTTCACGAGCTTCGCACCGCCGCGCCGCTGCCGTTTGATCTTCCGCTGCCCGCCCGCTCGGATCTGCGTAGCTTGTGCGACGTCTTCCTCACGGCGCCGAGCATCCGCGCGGCGCCGAACGACTGGGCTGCGCGGCTACGGGTCAGTGCCCGCACCTTCAACAGGTTGTTTCGAGCGCAGACCGGCCTCGCCTTCGGGGAGTGGCGGCAGCGGGCGTGTGCCGTGCATGCCATGCGACTGCTGTCCGCCGGCCGACCGGTCACGCAGGTCGCGGCAGACCTGGATTACGGGAGCCCGGCGGCGTTCTCGGCCATGTTCGCCCGGCAGGTCGGAACACCGCCTCGCGCGTTCCAACCGCGGTGAGAACACCGCGACAACCCGGCGCGACAACCCGGTTCGCCCGCCCGTGGTCTGCTTTGATGGGTCACGGGAACTGATGGGAGCTGAAGGGGGATATCCGTGCCGGATCCGGAGACGGCCGAGCTGCAACCGGCACCGCCCGCGGTGACCGCTCGCGAGGTGTGAGGCGGACATCATGGCCGACCAGCCGTTCGGGCGGCGCACCTGGTTGCGCGGCGCCGGCGTGCTGGGTGCGGCGGCGCTGGCACCCTGGCCGAGTGGATGCGCGCCCGACAACGACGCGCTGACCTTCTTCTTCGCGGCCAACCCGGAAGAAGCCGACGCCCGGATGCGGATCATCGATGCGTTTCACCGCCGGTATCCCGAGATCCCCGTGCGCACCGTGCTGTCCGGCGGCAACCCGATGCAGCAGATGTCGACGTTCTGCGCGGGCGGCAAGTGCCCCGATGTGCTGATGGCGTGGGAGTTTTCCTACGCCGGGTTGGCCGACCGCGGGGTGCTGCTGGACTTGGGCACCCTGCTGGCCCGGGATCGGGGGTTCGCCGACGAACTGCGGGCCGACAGCATCGGGTCGCTGTATGAGACCTTCAGTTACGCCGGCGGCCAGTACGCGTTCCCCGAACAGTGGTCAGGCAACTTCTTGTTCTACAACAAGAAGTTGTTCGCCGAGGCCGGGGTGACGGCGCCGTCGCGCTGGGAGCGGCCGTGGAGTTTCGCCGAATTCCTGGACGCCGCCACCGCTTTGACCAAACGCGACGCGGCCGGCAAGGTCACCCAGTGGGGGTTCGTGGACACCTGGGTGCCGTCGTATTCGGCCGGACTGTTCGGCATGAACAACGGGGTGCCGTGGTCCACCCCGCGGGTGAACCCGCGCCACCTCAATTTCGACGATGACGCGTTCCTCGACGGGATCCAGTTCTACGCCGACCTGGCGAACAAGCACAGGGTGGCGCCCACCGCGTCCGACGCCCAGTCCATTTCGACGATGAACCTGTTCTCGCTGGGCAAGGCGGCCATGGCGTTGGGCGGGCATTGGCGCTACCAGACGTTCGCCCGGGCCGACGGCCTCGACTTCGACATCACCGTGCTGCCGACCGGGCCAAGGGCACCGGAGGGCCGGGGCGCCCGCACCGATATCGGCACCACCGGGCTCGCGATCGCGGCGAGCAGCCCCCGCAAGGAGCAGGCCTGGGAGTTCGTCAAGTTCGCCACCGGCCCGGTCGGGCAGGCCCTGATCGGTCAAACCGGGCTGTTCGTCCCGGTGTTGACCTCGGCCATCGGTTCGCCCGGGTTCACCGAGGCCCACCGTCGGATCGACAACCTCGGCGTGCTGACCGGCGGACCCGCCAACTCGGAGGGCCTGCCCATCACACCGGTCTGGGAGAAGGTCAACGCGCTGATGGACCGCGCGTTCGGGCCAGTGCTGCGCGGGCGGCGGCCCGCCGCCTCGTTGCAGACCCGGTTGGCGCCGCAAGTCGATGAGGTGTTGAGGAAGCCATGACGTCCCACGAGGGAACCTCCCGCGGCGGACCGCTGCGACGACGGGCGCGCGCGGGGCGGATCTTCGTCGCCCCGAACCTGGCCGCGATCGCGGTGTTCATGCTGTTCCCGCTGGGGTTCTCGCTGTACATGAGCGTTCAGAGCTGGGATCTGTTCACCCCGCCGAAGTTCGTGGGGGCGAGGAACTTCCGCGACCTGTTCACCGCTGACCCGTTGTTCCTCATCGCGATCCGCAACACCGTGGTGTTCAGCGTGGGCACCGTGGTGCCGACCGTGGCCATCAGCCTGGCGGTGGCCGGGGCGCTGAACCGGGCCGTCAAGGGAATCGGCGTCTTTCGAACGATCGTCTTCTTGCCGCTGGCGGTGTCGTCGGTGGTGATGGCGGTGGTGTGGCAGTTCGTGTTCAACACCGACAACGGGCTGCTCAACATCATGCTGGGTTGGATCGGGATCGATCCGGTGCCCTGGCTGGTCGACCCGAACTGGGCCATGGTGTCGTTGTGTTTGGTCAGTGTGTGGAAGAGCGTGCCGTTTGCCGCCGTGGTGTTGCTGGCCGCCATGCAAGGCGTCCCGGACACCCTCTATGAGGCGGCCCGCATCGACGGGGCCGGCGGACTGCGACGCTTCTTCTTCATCACGGTCCCGATGATTCGCGGCGCGCTGTCGTTCGTGGTGGTGATCTCGGTGATCAACGCGTTTCAGGCGTTCGACCTGGTGTACGTGCTCACCGCCAGCAACGGCGGCCCGGAAACCGGCACCTACGTACTGGGCATCATGCTGTTCCAACATGCGTTCGCGTTCCTGGACTTCGGGTACGCGTCCGCGCTGGCCTGGGTCATGTTCGCGATCCTGCTGACGCTGACCGTGCTGCAGCTGCGCCTGGCCCGGCGAAACGCGGTGGAGGACTAGATGCCCAAGCCGCTCACCGCACAACGGATCAGACTCGGCATCGTGCGCACCGTCGGCTGGTACACGGTGCTGATCGGAATCGCTTGGTGCGCGCTGTTTCCGATCCTGTGGGCGTTGTCGGGGTCGCTCAAGCAGCAGGCCGAGGTGACCGAACCGATCCTGTTTCCGGCGCATCCGCAGTGGTCCAACTATGTGGACGTGTTCACCCGCATGCCGTTTCTGCGCATGTTCGTCAATACCGTGCTGTACGCCGGTTGCGTCACCGCCGGGCAGGTCTTCTTCTGCTCGCTGGCCGGGTATGCCTTCGCGCGGCTGCCGTTCAAGGGCCGCGACACCTTGTTTGTGCTGTATCTGGGCACCCTGATGGTGCCGTTGACGGTGACGGTGATCCCGCAGTTCATCCTGATGCGGGTCTTCGGCTGGACCGACACCGTGTGGGCGATGATCGTCCCCGGGTTGTTCGGCAGCGCCTTCGGCACCTACCTGATGCGGCAGTTCTTTCGCACCCTGCCCATCGACCTGGAGGAGGCCGCCATCCTCGACGGCTGCTCGTCCTGGCAGGTGTACTGGCGGATCCTGCTGCCGCATGCGAAGCCGGCGGTGCTGGTGCTGGCCGTGCTCACCTGGGTTAACGTCTGGAACGATTTTCTGTGGCCGCTGTTGATGATTCAACGCAAGAGCATTGCCACGCTTACCCTGGGCCTGGTGTGGATGCAGGGCCAATACGTCGCGGAGTGGCCGGTGCTGATGGCGGCCTCGATGCTCATCCTGGTGCCGCTGGTCCTCGTGTACGCCATCGCCCAACGGGCGTTCATCAGCGGGATCGCGATGACCGGGTTCGGTGGCCGGTAATGGCGTCGGTGACCTTCGAGCAGGCCACCCGCCGCTACCCGGGCAGTGACCGGCCGGCGCTGGATCGGCTGGATCTGCGCGTCGACGACGGCGAATTCGTCGTGCTGGTCGGCCCATCCGGGTGCGGCAAGACGACGTCGCTGCGGATGGTGGCCGGGCTGGAAGCCGTCGACACCGGACGGATCTGGATCGGTGACCGCGACGTCACCGATATCGACCCCAAGGACCGCGACATCGCCATGGTGTTTCAGAACTACGCGCTCTACCCGCATATGACGGTGGCCCAGAACATGGGGTTCGCGTTGAAGGTCGCCAAGACCCCGAAGGCCGAGATCCGCGAACGGGTGTTGGACGCGGCGCGGCTGCTGGATCTGCAGCCGTACCTGGATCGCAAACCCAAAGACCTGTCCGGCGGGCAGCGGCAGCGGGTGGCGATGGGCCGCGCGATCGTAAGGCGCCCGCAGGTGTTCCTGATGGACGAGCCGCTGTCGAACCTGGACGCCAAGTTGCGGGTGCAGACCCGCAACCAGATCGCGGGTCTGCAGCGCCGATTGGGCACCACCACCGTCTACGTCACCCACGACCAGGTGGAGGCGATGACGATGGGGGACCGGGTGGCCGTGCTGCGCGACGGGGTGCTGCAGCAGTGCGCACCGCCGCGGGAGCTCTACCGCAACCCCGCCAACATGTTCGTGGCCGGGTTCATCGGGTCACCGGCGATGAACCTGTTCACCCTCCCGGTCAGCGGCGGCGCGGTGACGCTGGGCGACTGGGTGATTCCGGTGGCCCGCGAGATCGCCGATGCGGCCGCCGAGGTCGTGGTCGGGATCCGCCCCGAACACTTCGTGGTGGGCGCCGTCGGCGTCGAGGTCGAGATCGACCTGGTGGAAGAGCTTGGCGCCGACGCCTACCTGTACGGCCGCGTGCTCGCCGCGGAAAGCGCGGACGGGCCCGCCGTCGTCGCCCGGGTGGACGGGCGCAATCCGGCCCGCCGCGGCAGCAGGCTCCGCCTGCACCCGGAGCCGGACCACCTGCATTTCTTCAGCCCCGACGGGCAACGGCTGCACTGAGCGCCAGCGGCATCCGGAGGCCCGCGGCCTTTCCATTTAGTAGAGCGATCGATATAATCGATGGGCACCGAGAGCCGCGTGCACGTCGTCCCAGGGGTTGTTATGAGCGCTGCCGGCACCGACACCATCGGCTACACCAAGGACAACCGGGTCGCCCTGATCACGCTGAACCGACCCGCGGCCCGCAATGCGATCGACCCGGCGATGGATCAGCGACTACGCGACGTCTGGGTCGACTTCCGCGACGACAATGCGGTGGACGTTGCGGTCCTGACCGGCACCGGCACGGCGTTTTGTGCGGGCGCCGACCGCAACAGCTGGTTCACCCAGTGGCTGGACGCCGACCCCGCCAGGGTGCGTCGCAACGCGCGCGGCGTCGGATTCGGTGGGCTGACCCGGGGCCTGCATCGCATCCGCAAACCGGTCATCGGTGCGATCAACGGCTGGGCGCTGGGCGCGGGACTGGAGCTGGCCTTGGCCTGCGATATCCGCATCGCCTCCGAGCGGGCGATGTTCGGGGCGCCTTTGGTGGGGTTGGGGTTTCACCACGGCGACGGGGGCATCTCGCGGCTGGTGGACATCTGCGGTGTCGGACTGGCACTCGACCTCGAACTGAGCGGCGAGCCGATTGACGCGGCCCGCGCGTTGCAGGCGAACCTGGTCACCCGGGTGGTGGCGCACGATCACCTGCTGGATGCGGCGCTGGCGCTGGCGCAACGCATCGTCGGCCACGATCAGTCCGCGGTGCGCTCGGCCAAGGAAACGGTGCTGGACGTCATCGGTCGGCGCCTGGACGATCAGCTCGAGTACGAGGCGCTCAGCGCCTACGCGATCGATCGTGGTGCGGCCGGGCGCATCGTCGAGGCCATCGCGTTGCGGGGCGGTGCGGGGCGGTGACACCACCGACCCGCGACCGGTTCTTGGCGGCGGCCACCGGGTTATTCCGCCGGCAGGGCTACAGCGCGACACCGCTCAAGCAGATCATCGCCGAGGGCGGGGCCCCGCTGGGTTCGCTGTACTACTTCTTCCCGGGCGGCAAGCAAGAGCTCGCGGTCGAAGCGATCCGCCGGACCGCCGAGCGCTACGAGCACCTGCTCGACCGGGTTTTCGACGAGGCCGGTGACACCGCCTCGGCGGCGACCGCCTGGTTCGCGTTGGCGGCGCGGGCGCTGGAGGACTCCGATTTTGCTGACGGCTGCCCGATCGGAACCGTGGCCTGCGAGGTTGCCAGCAGCAACGAACCGCTGCGGCAGGCCAGCGATGCGGTGTTCGTGGCGTGGCGCACCCGGGTCGCGGACCAACTCATCGGCGAGGGCGTCAAACCCGCTGAGGCGCGGCGCCTGTCGGTGTTCGCCGTGGCCAGCCTGGAAGGTGCCATTGTGCTCGCCCGCACTCAGCGAAGTACCCAGCCGCTGCGGGATACCGGACGCGTCGTCGCCGACACGTTGCGTCGGGCGACCCGCTCACCGTGAGCGGTGTCGTCGGTAACGCGCCGGTGACGCTGACTTGTCGGCGTCGGGGCCGTCCGGTGAACGGTTCGGGTGGCGAGACCGCCGATCCTCGGCGAAGATGACGTCGTGTCGACAGCCGCAAGTACCGTCCGTCGCCTCGGGGTGGTGCCCGACGCCGCGGCCCGCCCGGTCATCGCCGCTGATGCCGCCCAGGCGAAACTCTTCGACGAGCTGCTGCAAGCCGAGATCGTCGAGTTAGAGGAACTCGCCAGGGCGGCCGAAGCGCGCCGGAGCAGTCGCCGCGAGACCGGCGCCGCGGTACCCGCCGAACTGCGGCAGCGGATCGCCGAAGCACA